>NZ_JBHTSA010000035.1:0-78151 GCF_042795405.1 Streptomyces sp. NPDC056480
ACCGCCGCGGCGAACGGCACGATCTTCGCCTCCGCGAGCGCACGCACCGACTCCCGGAGCATGTCGTGCTCCTCGGAGGGCCGATACAGGTCGAAGTCCTTGCCCATGATGTGGAGCTCCCCTAGACGCTTGTGGCACTGAGTACCCTCAGCAAAACACACTCAGTGCCATGATGCCAGAGCGCCCCGACGCAGATCTGCGTCGGGGCGCTCAGGGGACCGGTTGGTCGGTTTTCTTAAGCAGAGGTGTCCGCGAGGTTTCCGTCCCCCCTCTTGAGCCGCTGCAGGTCGTACTCGGCGGCCAGCCGCCGTGCGCGCTCCTCGGTCATCTCGAGCGTGGTCAGCAGGGCCGGGGTGCAGATCGTCGGCAGCACGTGGCGGAGCAGCACCAGAACGCGGTGGGTGAGATCTTTGCGATCGCACAGGATCTGGGACATGGTCTGGATGCCTGCGAAGGCACCCGAGAACAGTTCGGCCGTGTCCGTCACGTCGACATGGACGAGGAGCTCCCCGCGGGCCTTCGCCACCGTCAGGACCTCCGAGACCTGGTCGATCCAGGCCTTGAACGGAGCCGCCCGGTCGACCCCGGTCGCGCCGCTGTCGAGGGCCAGTGCCACGCTCGCGCGCACCAGCGCGTCACGCTGCAGCCGGTGGGCGAGGAGGAAGCCCTGGTCCACCAGCTCCTGGAGCTTCACCGGCTGCGGCGTGAGGGGCTCGTCCAGCATCTGGGCGTCGAGCACGCCGAGGGCCAGATCTTCCTTGGAAGCAAAGTGGAAATACAGAGCCCCCTTGGTCACCCCGGCGCGCACCAAGATCTCCCCGATGGTCGTGCGCTCGTAGCCACGCTCCGCGAAGACGGCTGCGGCCGACTCCAGGATCGCCCGCCGGGTTCGGATTGCACGCGCTTGCTGTGCCAAGGCGCCTCCTGCTGTATCGCTGACTGTGCTCGACGTGTGACGTGAAGCATTGAAAAGAAAACCGCGCTGTACGTATTCTCTACGGCGGGTGGGTCTGCCACCCAGGGGTGCGCGGGGATGCGAGGGGAAACCATGGATCAGAACTGCCGCGGAGCGACGACGCACGTCCCCGGGGAGTTCGTCCACCGAGCCGACCCCGCCGACATCTTTCCCACCGGCTGGACGCAGCGGGGAGAGAACCGATTCTCCGTCTCTGCTCACTGGCCCGCCTCACATCCCTTCTTCGCTCCGATGACCGGGGACCGGCACGACCCCGTTCTGGTGGCCGAGACGATACGCCAGGCCACCATGCTCGTCGCTCATGCGGAACTGGGGGTACCCGTGGACGACCAGTTCGTCATGTGGGACCTCCATTTCACCGCCGACCCCGCGGCACTGGCCGTCAACGGCCTCCCGTCGAACGTCACCGTCGACATCCACTTCCCCGACCTGGGCAGCCGCCGCGGCCGTGCGAGGAACCTGCCCACCCTCGTGCGGCTCACCCGGGGCGGGCGCCCGCTCGCCACCGGCGGCGGCCTCGCCGGGTACACCTCGGCCGCCGCCTACCGCCGGCTCCGGGGCGACCGGATGGCGGCGCTCGGCAGACCCGTCCCCCTGGTCCAGGGGGTCGCTCCGCACCTGGTGGGCCGCCGCAGACCGCAGGACGTCGTCCTCGGTCCCGGTACCCGGGCGGGCCAGTGGCGGCTGAGGGTCGACACCGACCACTCCATACTCTTCCGGCGCCAGAACGATCACGCGCCCGGCATGATGCTCCTCGAAGCCGCCCGGCAGGCCGCGGTGATGACGACCGGCGGCGGACCGTTCCTGCCCACCGCCGTGAACGTCTCCTTCGAGCGCTACGCCGAACTCGACACCCCCTGCTGGATCGAGGCCGAGGTCGTCCCCACCCCCGGCCGCCCGACGACCGTGGTCCGGGTCACGGGCCGGCAGGAGGGCATGCCGGTCTTCGTGTGCACGCTCGCTTCCCCGTCCCCGGAACTCGCCGTGGCAGGAGCCGGCGTCGACCGCCGGCTGGCGGGCTGAACCGGAGCGGAACGATGGGCCCACGCATTCTGATCACCGGCGCGACCGGATTCATCGGCGCCCGGGTGGCGACGACGGCGGCGTCGGCGAAGGAACCCGCGCACGTACGCCTGCTCGCCCGTACACCGGCGGCCGTCCCGGAGGAACTCTCCGGGCCGGGGACGGAGACCGTGCCCGGCGACCTCCGGGACCCCGGCTCGCTCCGTCGCGCCTGCGAGGGGATCGACGTCCTGATCCACTGCGCCTCGGCGATCGGCGGCGACGCGGAACTGGCCCGCACGGTCAACGACGAGGGCACCCGCGCCCTGGTCGACGCCGCCGTGGCCGCCGGGGTGACCCGGATCGTCTCGCTGAGCACCGCGTCCGTCCACGGCCGCGGCCCCTTCCGGGCCGCCGCGCCCGGCACCCTGCCGCCGGCCCCGGTCTCGGCGACCAGTCGCACCCGGGCGGCCGGCGACCGGCACGTCATGGACGCCGGAGGGACCGTCCTGCGGCCCCATCTCGTCTACGGCACCGGCGACCGGCAGGTGATCCCCGGCCTGGTCCGGCTCCTCGCCGCCCTGCCCGGACCTCTCGACGGCGGAGCCTCGCTGCACTCCCTGATCGATGTCGGGAGCCTGGCCGGCGCCCTGGTGGGCGCCGCGCTCTCGCCGGTGACCGAGCCGGGTCCGTACTACGTCCAGCACCCCGATCCGGTCCCGGTCGGGGAGCTGCTCGCGGCCGGCGAGGAACTGCTCACGCGGCGGACCGGGAGGGTCCGGGACGCGGTGGTGGACGTCGCCACCGCCCGGGCGCTGTTCGCCGGAGTCCCCTTCGCCCAGCACCATCTGGACATGCTCGCCACCGACCACTGGTTCGCGGACGACCGCCCCTGGCGGGAGCTGGGCTGCGACCCCGGGCCGGGCTTCACCGCGGGGTTCGCCGACCACGTTCCGTGGTACAGCGGTCTCCTCGACCACTCCTGAACAAGAAGGAAGGCACCACCGACATGCCCGTGCTGGCCGGCAGGACCGCGATCGTCACAGGTGCGAGCCGAGGCATCGGAAGAGGCATCGCCGAGCGGCTGGCCAGGGACGGAGCCCTGGTGGCCGTCCACTACGGCAGCAACGAGAAGGCCGCCCGCGAGACGGTGGAGATCATCGAGGGGCGGGGCGGCCGGGCCTTCGCGTTCCGCGCGGACCTCGAAGCGCCCGGCGCCGTCGACGCGTTCTACGCCGCCCTGGACGCGGGCCTGGCGGAGCGCGACGAGGGTCCTGGGTTCGACATCCTCGTCAACAACGCCGCCGCCAGCGGTTCGGGCCGCATCCAGCAGCTCACCACCGAGGCGTTCGACCGGCTGTTCACGATCAACGTGAAGGCCCCGCTCTTCCTCATCCAGCGGGGCCTCGACCGGCTGCGGGACGGCGGCCGGATCGTCAACATCTCCTCGGCGGCGACGAGGCACGCCTTTCCGGACTCGGTCACCTACGCGATGACCAAGGGTGCCGTCGACACCATGACCCTCGCCCTCGCCAAGGAGCTGGGGCCCCGGGGGATCACGGTCAACGCCGTGGCCCCCGGCTACATCGCGACGGACATGAACGCGCGGCGCAGGGCGACCCCGGAGGCGAGCGCGGCCCTCGCGGCGCTCTCGGTCTTCAACCGGATCGGGGCGCCGGCCGACGTCGCGGACGTGGTCGGCTTCCTCGTCTCCGACGACGCGCGCTGGATCACCGGCCAGAACGTGGATGCCACGGGAGGGACCGCGCTCTGAGTCAGCCCACCGGTGCGTGTGCGCGACCGGTCGCGGCCGAGCTGCCCGCCGCTTCCAGGCCGGCGAGCGTGCCGGGGGCGGCCAGCATCGGCAGGAGCGTTCGCCACAGGCCGGTGACCGTGTCGGGGGACAGCCACTCGTTGTTCTCCCGGCACAGGGCCTCCAGGCCGACGGTGGCGGCCACCACCGTGCGGACGAGGTCCTGCTGACCGCCGTGGCCGGTGGCGAGCAGACCTTCGTCGGCCGCCTCCGCGAGCCGCTGCTGGACGCAGCTCTGCCACTCCTGGCGCAGGTTCAGGTCCGTACGACAGCCCCGGGAGCAGCTGAGCCGGTATCCCGCGCGGACGACGACGTTCTCACGGAGCAGCCGGGCCAGGGCGTGTGTGGTGTCGGCGAGGTTCTGCAGGGCGTTGGATCCCTGCCGGTACATGATCCGGGCCGTCCTGCGCAGGGCGGTGGACGCCTCGTGTTCGACGGCCGCGGCCACCGCGGGCTTGTTCTCGAAGTGGAAGTGGAGCGCGCCGGGGCTCACCCCCGCGCCCGTGCTGATCGCCGACAGCTTGGCCAGGGTGTAGCCGTGCTGGTCGAACTCCCTGGCCGCCGACGTGATCAGCGCCTCGCGGGTCCGCGCGGCCCGCTCTTGTTTGGTCACCCGTGGCTCCAGTAGCACCGTGCGTCGCGGTGGCACGGGCGTGCCCGCCCCGTCGCGCCGTTCCGTTCGACGACTCCAAACCGACTGCTTGGTATTGTACGGGGTTTGGGTGCGTCATCGAGCGCTTCGGTGCGGGTGGGTGACCGGGCTCCTTCTCCGACGGGTACGGAACACGTACGGGGGTGGTGAGTTGGATGGCGACCGTGGGCGTGGGCACTCCTCCGTGGGTCATGGTGCATCCCAACGCGCAAACCGAGCCACAGGTTTGTCGACCACTCAGAGGAGGTGCGACGACGGCTCCGTGGGCGCGGAGGGCAGCCGGCTACCCGAGGAGGCGTACGGACTCAGCGGTGCGGGCGGCTCCCCGAGGAGGCGTACGGACTCAGCGGTGCGGGCGGCTCCCCGAGGAGGCGTACGGACTCAGCGGTGCGGGCGGGTCGTCACCACGACCACTCCCGCGAGCAGCACCACGTTCTTGACGACGAACTCGCCGACCAGCGTGAGCAGCAACGGGTTGGAGTGGGCGAAGGCCACCGCCGGGGTGAGGACGAGCACCGCGAAGGTGCCGCAGAGGTGGGCGGTCAGCACCGGCAGGGCCAGCGCGCGGACGCGCCCCGACATCAGCCAGAGGCCGAGCGCCACTTCGGCCCAGCCCAGCGCGGGCACGAACCAGCCGCCCGCGGGGAACGGCAGGACGTCGACGACGAGCGCGGCCGCCGGGCTGAGCCCGATGACCTTGAGGATCCCGAACCACACGAACACGCCGCCGAGTCCGGCCCCGAGCATCGCCAGGCCGTACCGGTGCAGCCGTGGCGCGAGCCGGTCGAAGCGGCCGAGGGGAGCGGGGGAACCGGCCGGCGGGGTGGCGGTCCCCGGGGCGGAAGGGGTGGCGGCAGGGATCACCTGCGAGGAAAGGGTCATGCGCGGGCATCTCCATCACGAGTCGACGCGGGGGCCGGGCGGGGCCGTGCGGGCGGATCGAGGCCGGGTGGGGCGGAGCCGGGGCGCGGACCGTTCGGATCACGCCGAAATCCCGGCAGGAGGATCCGACGCCGTGGGCCACGCTAACCACGTCCCGAGCGCCCCCGCGACGCCCATCGGTTCCTTGCATGCCCGCGATGGAAGAAGTCGATCGGGCGTTGCCGCCCGCGATCAAATCTCGCCAGCCTGAGCACTGTTCGAGTTTGTGTGTGATCCATCGGCTCGATCCGCGTCCATCCGCTCCCGGCAGCATGCGAAGGAATCCACGGATGTCCCACCGACCCGCCGCCCCCGCCTCCACCACGACCCCCGCGGCCCGCACCGCCCTCACCCGGCGCCGGGTGCTCACCACGTCGGCCGCCGCGGCCGGGGCGCTCGCCCTGCCCGGCAGCGCGGCGTGGGCCGTGCCCACCAGCTTCGAGGCGGAGACGCGCACCGGCCGCCGCCGGCCCGGCAGCGTGACCGACCCCAGCGTGGTCATCCGCTGGAACCAGGCCGCGATGGACGCGATCCTCGGCCGCTACCAGGCCGCCGGCAACCGCTTCGGCCCCGCCACCGTGAACGCCCGGGCCCTCGCGATCATCCACAACGCCATCTACGACGCCTGGGCCTGCTACGACCGCTGTGCCGTCGGCACCCGCTTCGGCGGCGCCCTGCGCCGGCCCCGCTCCGAGCGCACCCTCGACAACAAGAACGAGGCCATCAGCTACGCGGCCCACCTCGCCCTGCTCGACCTGTACCCCGAGTACAAGGTCGCCATCGACAACATGCTCCGCAGCCTCGGCCACGACCCCGAGCTCACCGATCCCCGCCGCGACAGCCCCGCCTGGATCGGCCGCCGCACCGCGCAGGCCGTCCTCGACCACCGCCACGCCGACGGCGCCAACCAGCTCGGCACCCCGGCGTACTCGGACACCACCGGCTACCAGCCGCGCAACAGCCCGCAGACCGCCGGGGCCTTCGACCCGGCCACCGTCACCGACCCGGCGCACTGGACCCCGTTGATCGTCGGCGGCAAGACCCAGCGCTACCTCACCCCGCAGTTCGCCGTGATGCGGCCGTTCGCGCTGTCCCGCCCCGACCAGTTCACGGTCGCCGCCCCGCCCGCGTACCCCTCGGTCCGGATGACGGCCGCCATCGAGGAACTCCTCGACATCAGCGCCCGTCTGACGGACGAGCAGAAGGCCATCGCCGAGTTCTGGCTCAACGACGACGTCACCCCGCCCGGCGCCCAGCAGATGTGGGGACGGTACGTCTCCGCCCGCGACGGCCACGGGGTCGACGAGGACGCCCAGATCTTCTTCGGCCTCAACATGGCCGAGTGCGACGCCGCCATCGGCTCCTGGGCCGTCAAGGCCCAGTACGACTTCGCGCGCCCCTCCACCCTCATCCCGTTCGACCAGCGCGGCCGGCAGATCCGCTCCTGGGGCGGCCCCGGCCGGGGCACCGTCACCATGGACGGCGTCGACTGGCAGGCGTACGTGGCCGTTCCGCCCTTCCCGGCCACCGTCTCCGGACACAGCACCTTCTCCGGCGCCGCCGCCGAGTTCCTCCGCCGCTTCACCGGCTCCGACTCCTTCGGCGACTCGTACCGCTTCAAGGCGGGCGCCTCCACCGTCGAGCCCGGCCTCACCCCGCGCACCGACGTCGTCCTGCACTGGCCCACCTTCAGCGAGGCCGCCCGGCAGGCCGGCATCTCCCGGGTCTACGGCGGCATGCACTGGAGCTTCGACAACGAGCCCGGCATCGAGATGGGCCACCGCATCGGCAAGGTCGTCCACCGCCAGGCCATGCGCTACTTCGGCGGCACCCACCGCTGACCCCGGGCAGGCCCGTCCCGCGGTGGAGCAGGCACCCGCGGGGCGAGCCGTCCGCCGTCCACCGCCCCCTTGCCGCGCATCCGCCCCGCCTGCCGCCAGCCCCGCCTGCCCTGCCTCCGTCCCACCCGCCTCGCCCGCCCCGCCTGCCCTGCCTCCGTCCCGCCCCGCCCCGCCCCGCCAAGGAGAGAACGCCGTGAGCAACCAGACCCAGACCCCCGCGGGTGCGGCGCCCCCGCCCGCCCGCAGCCGCTGGGCGGGCGGCGCCCCGCCCTTCCCCGGCAGCCGGCCCGCCGCCCTCGGCACCCTCGCCACCGTCGTGTCCCTGGTGTTCCTGGTCGCCCTCGGCGAGGCCACCGGCCAACTCCTGATGATCGCCCCGCTGGCCGCCACCGCCATGATCATCTGCAGCACCCCGGTGCTGCCTCCGGCGCAGCCCCGGGGCGTCATGCTCGGGCAGGTCGGCTCCGGCGTCCTCGGCCTCGTCGCCGTCGCCCTGTTCGGCCGCTCCCTCTGGGTGGCGGCCGTCGCGGCCGGCCTCAGCGTCGGCCTCATGCTGCTTCTGCGCGCCGTCCACGCGCCCGCCGCGGCCACCGCCGTACTCGCCGTCCTCCAGGACCCCGCGCCGCTGCGCTTCCTGGTCCTTCTCGCCGTCGGCAGCGGTCTGCTCGTCCTGGTGGGCCTGCTCGCCTCCCGCCTCGGAGTGATCGGCAAGTACCCCGCCTACTGGTGGTGACCGGCGCCCGCCGGCGCCGAACCACCCCTGTCCCGCCCGCACTTCCGCGTACCCACCCTCAACGGAGGCGCTCGTGAACCGAGACAGACTGCTCGTCAGCTGCGAGCAGATCATGGAACAGCTGCGCGACCCCGCGGCCGGGGACGAGAACACGGTCCTCGTCGAGATCACCGACGGCGGCGGCGAACCGGGCCGGATCCCCGGCTCGGTCCGCCTGGACTGGACCGGCGACCTCCAGGACCCGGTCCGCAGGGACGTCATCGGCCCCGAGGCCTTCGCCGGGCTCCTCGGCCGGCACGGCATCTCCGCCGACCACACCGTCGTCCTCCTCAGCGGCAACAACAACTGGTGGGCCGCCGCCGGATACTGGCAGTTCACCCTGTACGGCCACCGGGAGCTGCGGATCCTCGACGGCGGCCGGCTCCGCTGGGAGGCGCTCGGCGGCGCCCTCACCCGGGACGTACCGTCGCGCGAGCCGGTCACGTACCCCGTACCGGCCGCCGACGAGACGATCCGCGCCCGCCGCGAGGACATGCTCGACCACATCGGACGCCACCAGCTCCTCGACGTCCGCTCCCTGGAGGAGTACCTCGGGCAGAGCAACACCCCGCCCGGCGTGCCCGAGGACCTCGGTGTGCGCTGCGGTCACGCCCTCTCCGCCGAGCACATCCCCTGGCACACCGCCGTCCGTCCCGACGGCACCTTCCGGGACGACGCGGAGCTGGCCGCCGCCTACGCAGGGGTCCGCACCGACGTCCCGACCGTCGTCTACTGCCGGGTCGGCTGGCGCTCCGCGCACAGCTGGTTCGTGCTGAGCGAGCTCCTCGGCCTCCCCGGCATCCGCAACTACGACGGCGCCTGGCGCGAGTTCGGATCGCTCATCGGCGCCCCCATCGTCAACGGGCCCGAGCCGTGGGGCCCCGACGGCATCCCGTCCATCGTCGCCCAGCGCGACGCCGCCTCGGAGGTCCGCGCCCATGCCTGACGTGACCGTCTACCCCAACGTGCTCCGCAACGGCTTCGACCAGACCGACCTGCCCTGGGTGCCCTGGACCGAACCCGGACGCGTCGGCGTCGAGTTCGTCGTCCTCTGGGGCCCCGACCCGGCCGAGGACGAGGACTCCGCCTCACTGCTGCTGCGCTTCCCGCCCGGCGCGCACGGCGACTTCCACGAGCACCTCGGCCACGAGCTGATGCTCGTCCTCGACGGCACCCTCGACCACAGCGACGGGCGCCGCTTCCACCGCGGCGACCTCGTCGTCGAGGAACCGGGCACCCGGCACCAGATGTCAAGCGCCGAGGGCTGCACCGTCCTCGCCGTCCGCGCCCGCCCGGCGGCCGCCCGCACCCCCGCGGCCGGCGAGATCACCACGGGCGTCGGCGCCGGGGTCCCCGGCGCCTGAGCCACCCCCCTCTGGCATTCCCCGGGCACGTGCGAAGGCCAGGACCCCCGCACGCTCACGGGGCCACCGGGCCCGCCCGGGGGCCCGGCGGCCCCGACCCCTGCGCGGCAGGGCCCCGGCCCGCCGCCCGCGGGTCACCCACCTCGTCCGACCTCGTACGGGCCGGACCCCGACCTCGTACGGGGGTTGGACCCCGACCTCCTACGGGAGCAGGACCCCCGGCCCGTACGTGCCGGACCCCCGGCCCCGTACACGCCGGACCCCCGACCCGTACGCGCGCGGCGCCCGGCCCGGATCGGGCAGGGACTCGCCTCGCGCGGCCGCAGCCCGCGTACCACGTCGCTCGCGCCCGAACTCGCGCCCGAATACCGCCCCACCCGTGTCCGTACGGACACACCGCCCGCTCCGTACGACGTCCCGCTCGCGTCGGTACGGGCCCGGGCCCGCCGTCCCGCCGCGCACGTCCCGACGGCCTCCCCGCGCCGCGAGCCGGGGCGCGCCCACGACGAGGCGCGCCCCGGCCGATGCGCGAGCCCGGCCGAAACGCACCGAGCCGAGCCGAGCCGCCCGCACGGCGACCGCGTCGCGCCCGCACCGACCCCGTACACCCGCCCGTACACCCGCCCGACCACCCGCCCGACCACCCGCACCCTTCCGGAGAGAGACGCCATGACCCCGTCCGCACGGCCCCAGCCCCTGCGCAGCAGTCCCGAGCCCTCCCGCCGGGTGCTGCTCACCACCGGTTCGTCCGACGCCCACACCTGGAACCTCGTCCACCTCCAGCTCTTCCTGGAGGAGCACGGACACTCCGTGCTCAACCTGGGCCCCTGCGTCCCCGAGCAACTGCTCGTCGACACCGCCCGGATGACCAGCCCCGATCTCGTCGTGCTCTCCTCCGTCAACGGCCACGGCCACCAGGACGGGCTGCGCGCCGCCCGCGCCCTGCGCGCCGACCGCAAGACCCGCACCCTCCCCATGGTCATCGGCGGGCTCCTCGGCATCTCCCCGGAGGGCGCCGCCACCCGCACCCGCGAACTCCTCGACGCCGGATACGACGAGGTGTACGCGGACGGCACCCCGCCCACCGCCCTGCTGCGCCGGCTGGCCGACCTCGGCGGCGCGTGTACCGGGCGGGCCGCGGCTTGACGACCTCCGCCCCGCCCCCGCTCGCCCCCGGTGATCTCGGCGCCTTCGTCCAGGAGTCGGCCGCGGCCGGTGAACTGGTCGTCCAGCCCCGGATGGGGATGGTCGCGCCCGAGGTGATGGCCGGCGGAGTCGCCGCCGTCGCCGCCCTGACCGAAAGGACCGTCGCCACCCTCACCATCGACAGCTACACCCGCGTCGGCGACCACGCCGCCGCCACCGCTGCGCTGCGCTCCGGCCGGCCCCTCAACGGCTTCCCGCTGGTCAGCCACGGCCCGAAGACCACCGCGCGGGTCGCCGCCGCGGCCGGACGCGGCACGCCCGTCCAGGTCCGGCACGGCTCCGCGGACCCGCTGGCCATCTTCCGCACCATGGCCGCCGCCGGGCTCGCCGCCTCCGAGGGCGGCCCCGTCTCGTACTGCCTGCCCTACGGCCGTACCCCGCTCGCCGAATCCGTCGCCGCCTGGCGCGACTCCGTCCAGTTCCTCACCGAGGAGAGCCGCGCGCACGGCCGACGGGCCCATCTCGAATCCTTCGGCGGCTGCCTCCTCGGCCAGCTCTGCCCGCCGTCGCTGCTCGTCGCCGTCTCGCTCCTGGAGTGCCTGTTCTTCGCGGCCAACGGCGCCACCAGCGTCTCGCTCAGCTACGCCCAGCAGACCCATCCCGCCCAGGACACCGGCGCCCTCGCCGCGCTGCGCCTGCTCGCCGACGAGTTCCTTCCGCCGTCCGTCGACCGCCACATCGTGCTCTACACCTACATGGGCGTCTACCCGAGGACCGTGCCCGGCGCCCGGCTGCTGCTGCGCCGCAGCGCCGAACTGGCCGTACGGGGCGGGGCCCAGCGCCTGATCGTGAAGACCGAGACCGAGGCGCACCGCATCCCGACCGTCGAGGAGAACCTGACCGCCCTGCGCATCGCCGCCGACGCCGCCCGCTCCGCGCCCCGGCGCGCCACGCACCAGGGCGCCAGGTCCGCCGCCGAGGCCGAAGCCGAGGAGACGCTCGTCGAGGCCCGCGCCCTGGTCACCGCCGTCCTCGGGCTCTCCGACGACCTCGGCGTGGCCCTGCTCAAGGCCTTCGACCGAGGCCTCCTCGACGTGCCGTTCTGCCTGCACCCCGACAACCGGGGCGCCGTCCGGTCCACCGTCGCACCGGACGGGCGCCTGCACTGGACGGATCTGGGCGCGCTGCCGCTGCTCACGACCAGCAGGAGGACCGTTCCCATGACCTCACGCCAGCTCTCCGGCATGCTCGGCCGGGTCGCCCGTGAGCACGACCAGGCCGCGGCCGCGAACCCGCCGCCGGAGCCGGCGCCGCGGGACACCCCCGCGCCGTCCGCGGAGCCGCTGCGGATCGCGTGCGTCGGCATGGGCCCGCGCGGCCTGTCCGTACTGGAGCGGCTCGCGGCCCGCTGCGCCGAGACGCCGCCCGCCCGGCCGATCGAGGTCTTCGCCGTGGATCCGTACGAGGCGGGGGCCGGGCGGATCTGGCGGACGGACCAGTCGCCGTGGTTCCTGATGAACACCCCGGCCCAGGAGGTCACCATGTTCTCCGGGCCGGCCGACGAAGGACCGCACCGGCCCGGCGCCGGACCGTCCCTCGGCGAGTGGTGGGCGGAGGACGACCCGGCGGGAGCCGAGCCCGAGGGGTACGCACCCCGCGCGGTCTACGGCCGCTACCTCACCCATGTCATGCGGCGGATCGAGGAGACGCTGCCGCCCTCCCTCACCGTCCACCGCGTCCCCGCCCGGGTGATCTGCGCGGACCGGGTGCGCGGGAAGGACGGCGCCGACGGAGCCGCCCACCGGCTGAGACTCGACCGCGGTGACGTCCTCACCGTCGACCGGCTGGTCCTCGCCACCGGCCATCCCGTCAACGAGCCCGACGCGGACCAGCGCGCCTGGACCCGGTTCGCCCGCGCACACAGCACACCCGCCCGCCCCGTCCGTCACATCGCCGGCGGCTCGGCGAGCGAGATGCCGCTCGCCGAGATCCCCGCCGGCGCGAGCGTCGGCATCCTCGGCATGGGGCTCACCTTCTACGACATCCTCACCGAACTCACCCTGGGACGGGGCGGCACCTTCACCGAGGGCTGCGAAGGGCTGCTGTACCTGCCCAGCGGCAAGGAGCCCAGGATCCTCGCGGGTTCACGCGGGGGAGTGCCCCTGCTCACCCGGGGAGCCAACCAGAAGGCGCCCGAACACCGTTACCGGGCAAGGCTGTTCACCGCCGGGCGGATGGCCGCGCTACGGGCGGAGCAGGCGCCGCTCGACTTCGAGGAGTCTGTCCTGCCCTGGCTGCTCGCCGAGGTCAACCTCGTCCTCCTCGCCACCCGCATCCGCCAGGTCCACGGTCCGGAGGCCGCCGACGAGTTCACCGAGCGCGGTGCGCAGGCCCTCTCCGACCGGCCCGACGGCCGGCCCGACCTCAGAGTCCTGGAACGGCTCGCCGCCGGGCACCGCGTCGACGCCCGGCCGATCGCCGGACTCGACGCGCTCGCCCGGCCGTTCGGCAGCCGACGCTTCGGCTCCCCCGCCGAGTACCACAAGGTGCTCACCGAGTGGCTGCGCGCCGACCTCTTCGAGGCGCGCCAGGGCAACGCCGACGGGCCCCTGAAGGCGGCCGCCGACGTCCTCAGGGACGTCCGGCAGACGATCCGCGGCGTCGTCGACTTCGGCGGACTCACCCCCGCCTCGCACCGCTGGTTCCTCGCCGAGTTCGGCCCGATCGCGGCGATGGTCTCGACCGGGCCGCCGCAGCTGCGCTCGGAACAGTTCCTCGCGCTGCTCGCGGCCGGGGTCCTCGAACCGGTGGGCCCCGGCGCCCGGTTCGGCGCGGATCCCGTCGAAGGACGCTTCGTGGTGGAGTCGGCGCAGGTGGAGAACTCCTGGGTGCCGCTGGACGTGGTCGTGGACGCCCGGGTGCCGGGCACCGACCTGACCGCCGACCGGGACCCGCTGATCCGCTGCCTGATGGCGGACGGGGAGATCCGTACCTTCACCAACGCCGCCGACGGAGCGGGAGAGTTCGCCACCGGCGGCCTGGACTGCACCGACTCCCCGTTCCACCCGGTGCGGGCCGACGGCTCGGTGGACACCGGCACCCATGTCCTGGGCATCCCGAGCGAGTTCACCCGCTGGTTCACGCAGGTGGGCAGCGGCCGGCCGGGCCTGTGGGGCTCGTTCACGCGGGACGCCGACGCGATCGCCGAGGCACTGGTGAAGGGCGCGGCGGAACCGGGGGCCGCGCGGGCCGGCCGACCGGCGCCCGGCCGCGGGCCGCTCGGGGGCATGAGGTGAACGGCGCCGCCGGAACACCCGCCCACGAGGAGTACCGGGCCGCGCGGGACCTGCTGCTACGGCTGCGCGGCGACCGGGAGGCGGCCCGTGCCGCCTTCCGGTGGCCGCGCGCCCTGCACTTCAACTGGGCCCTCGACTGGTTCGACGCCATCGCCGAGGGCAACGACCGGCCGGCGCTCGAACTCCTCGGCCACCCGGGGCCGGACGGCGGCGTCCCCGTCGTCGACCGGGCCTCGTTCGCCGAACTCTCGGCCCGCTCGGACGCGTTGGCCACGGCGCTGCGCGCGCACGGGGTCGTACGGGGTGACCGCGTCCTGATCCTGCTCGGCACCCGCGTCGAGCTGTGGGAGACCCTGCTCGGCTGCGTCAAGCTCGGCGCGGTCGTCGTCCCCGGCTACCAGGACCTGACCGCGGCCGAGGCGGCCGACCGGATCGACAGGGGCGGGATCCGGCACGTGGTGAGCGCACCCGAACTCATCTCGCTGATCGACGAGTTGCCAGGTGCGGGAGCGGTGCCGGGTGTCCGGATGGCCGTCGGCGGCGCACACCGGGCCGGCTGGGTCCCGTACCCCGACACCCGTGGCCCCGGGCGGCCCCGCTTCGTCCCGGACGGGCCGACCCGCGCCGCCGACCCGTCCTTCTGCTACTTCACCTCCGGGACGACCTCGCTGCCCAAACTCGTCGAGCACAGCCACGCGGGATACGGCGTCGGGCACCTCTCCAGCCTGTACTGGAGCGGCCTGCGCCCCGGCGACCGGCACCTCAACCTCTCCGCGCCCGGCTGGGCCAAGCACTCCTGGTCGAGCTTCTTCGTCCCCTGGGCGGCGGAGGCGACCGTGCTCGCGCCCCCGGACGGCGGCCTCCCGCCGGCCGTCCTGCCGGGCGCCCTCGCCGCGCACCGCGTCACCAGCTTCTGCGCGCCGCCCAGCGCGTGGCGGTCCCTGCTCCCGTACGTGAGCGGGGGCGCCGCGGCACCCCGGCTGCGTGAGGCGACGGCGGCGGGAGAACCGCTGACCGCCGAGACGGTGAGGCGGATCGAGACGGCGTGGGGCGTACGGGTCCGGGACGGCTACGGCCAGACGGAGGCGACCGCCCTCATCGGGCGCGCCCCCGGCGGCGCGGAACCCCTCGCCCCGCTCGGGCACCCGCTCCCCGGCTACCGGATCGTGCTGCGGGATCCCGAGACGGGGGAGCGGGGCGAATCCGGTGAGGTCTGCGTCGATCTGACGGAGCGTCCGCCCGGCCTCATGCGCGGGTACGCGGGGCTGCCCGAGCGCACGGCGGAGGTGTTCGCCGACGGTCTGTACCGCACGGGTGACCGGGGCGAGCGGTGTGCGGACGGCTCGATCCGGCTGCTGGGCCGGATGGACGAGGTCTTCAAGTCCCACGGCCACCGGGTCTCCCCGATGGAGATCGAGGCGGTGCTCCGCACCCACCCGGAGGTGGCCGACGCGGCGGTGGTGCCGTGCGAGGACCCTGAGGGTGGCCTCGCCCCGTACGCGGTCGTGGAACTCCGCCCGGAGCGAGGGGAGTCGATCGCCGAGGCGCGCGGGCGCGTCGGCGCGGAGCTGCTCGCGCTCGCCGCCGAGCGGCTGGCGCCGGTCTTCGTGCCGCGCGGCGTCGAGGTGATCGCCCGCCTTCCGCGCACCCGCTCGGGCAAGGTGCGGCGGAGCGAACTGCACCCGGGGGCGCCCGTCACGGGCTGACGACCGACGGCCGGGAGGGGCCCGGCCGGGGCGCCGCCGCTCGCCCGAGGGGCGGGTAGGCGGGCGCCCGTCCGCCCCTACACCGTCGCCGTCTCCCTCTCCGCCGTCCTGAGCAGGATCTCCGCGACGCCCCTGGCCCGTACCGCCGCCTCCGGTGTGCCCTCGCGGAGGGCCGTCACGATCGCTCCGTCGCCGAGCAGGGCCAGCTGGCGGGCCAGGGCCTCGTGGTCGCGGTAGCCGCCCTCGGCGAGCAGGCGGTCCAGGACCGCGATGACCTTCTCCTTGTGCTCGGCCGCCACATGGTGGGCCGGGCTGTCCGGATCGGCCGTCTCGACCATCGTGTTGATGAAGGCGCAGCCGCGGAACGAGGCCGCGGCGAAGCGTTCCGCGAGGCCGTCGAAGAGGGCCAGCGGAAGCTCCTCGGGGGAGCGCTCGCTCACCGCGATCCGGCCGTCGAGCCAGGCGCGCCACATGCCGTCCCGGCGCCGCAGGACTTCGACGACGACATCGTCCTTGCTGGGGAAATGGCGGTAGAAGGAGGCGCGGCCCACTCCGGACTCGGACAGGATCCGCTCGATGCCGACGGCCCGGATCCCCTCTTCGTAGAACAGACGCTCCGCCGCGCTGAGGAGCCGTTCTTTCGCGTTCGTGGCCATACCAGACGGTACCACTCGGTGCCGTATAGGTGATCCTGCAAGCAAAAGGGGAGTGCGGGCCTCCCGTTGCGCCAGATGGAACCGATCGGTACCGTCTGGATGGTACCGATCAGTTCCGTCTTGGTCCGGCTCAAGGAGAGCTTCATGCCCCGCCTGCCCCAACTGACCGTAGAGACCGCCGACGAGGAGCAGCGCGAGCTGCTCGAAGGCACCCTCAAGCAGCTCGGCAAGCTGCCCAACCTGTACGCCGCCCTCGCCAACGGCCCCGCCGCGCTCCGCGGTTACCTCGCCATGCGCGAGGCCCTCGTCGGCGGCAGCTTCAGCGCCCGGCAGCGCGAGCAGCTCGCGCTCTTCATCGCGCAGCACAACGACTGCACGTACTGCGTCTCCGCGCACACCCTGCGCGGCGGCAAGGTCGGCCTGAGCGACCAGGAGCTGCTCGACACCCGCCACGGCATCGACTCCGGCGACCCGCACATGGACCAGGTGCTCCGCTTCGCCGGCGCCGTCATGGCCACCGGCGGCCGCGTCACCGACGCGGCCCTCGCCGACGCCCGCGCCGCCGGCGTGACCGACGCCGAGATCGCGGAGATCGTCGGCCACGTCGCGCTCAACGTGCTGTCGAACTTCTTCAATCACGTAGCGCAGCCGGACTTGGACTTTCCGTTGGTCCCGGCCCAGCTCGCCGAGTAGAGTCTTCGCGGCCGTGCAGGGGTGCCGGGCGCGAAGGGGCGTCCGGCACCCCTGCGGCTTGTGTGACAACCGACTGGGGCGATCGAAACGGGTGGACGACCAACCACCTGATGCGAGGAACTGCCGCCTGCGCGGCAGGGGGGAATTTCACGTGGACATCGACGCAAGAACCCTTCGGACCTTCCGCGAGGTGACCTTGACCGGGTCGTTCACCCAGGCGGCGCGCCGCCTCGGGTACTCGCAGTCCAGCGTCACGGCACAGATGCGTGCCCTGGAGCGGCAGGTCGGCGAGCCCGTCTTCGAACGGCTCCCCAACGGCGTCCGGCTCACCCACGCCGGCACCGTCCTGTGCGACTACGCCCGCCAGATCCTCACCCTCGTCGGTGAGATGGAGACCGCCCTGCGCCGGCCCGCGGCCAACCCGCCGCGGCTGACCGTGGGCATCGTCCCCGCCCTCGCGTACGGACAGCAGCTCGCCCGGGTCACCCACATCGGGCGACGGCTCCTCTCCGGCGTCCAACTCGCCCTGCGCGTCATGGGAACCGCCGAGGTCCACGACGCCTTCCGGGCCGGCGCGATCGACGGCGCCCTCGTCCTCACCGTCGTCGACGCCGAGGACCCGGCCGTCCGGCTCGCCGACCAGCTGCACACCGAACGCTCCGAGGAACTGAGCGAAGTGCGCCTCCAGGAAGTCGAGTTCATCCCCGTCACCAGCGTCGGCCACCGCCGCGGCAACCTCGGCCGACAGGTCGTCATCGCCGACCCCGACTGTCCCTCCCAGCGCTGGCTCCCCGAGTTCCTCCGACTGCGCTGCGACAGCCCGCCCGAGATACACGAACTCGGCTCCATGGCGGGCGTCCGCGCCGCCACCCAGTCCGGCCTCGGCTGCGCCATGCTCCCCATGGCCCTCGCCGCCTCCCACCAGGAGGCCGGGGGACTGCGCCCGCTTCCCGGCGTGCCCCGGATGCGCTGGAACGCCTCCCTCGTCCTCGGCCGCTCCGACACCCGGCCCGCCCTCGACTGGCAGAACCTGACGGAGACCCTCCGCCAGGCCACCGCCCTCTCCTGCGCGGTCCACCCCGGCGAACCCGGCCCGGCGAGCCCGGTCGACGTGCTCGGCGACGCGGCCCCGGCCCTCGACCCGGACCCGAGCATCGCCTCGTAACCCCCCGCCCCACAGACCGGTGCCACGGCGCACCGCCGCCTCCCCCCGGCCCCACCCCCGACCGGGTCCAAACGGGAGCGGCGGCACGCCGTGGCACCTCCCTCGCCCCTGCGCCCCGCCGCCCCAGCGCGCCGGCCCGGCCCCGGCGCGCCCGGGGGTGCGGGCCGCTACAGCCCGGGGCCGTTGTAGGCGCCGCGGTGCGGCTTGGCGGTCGCCGACACCGGGTTCCCCCAGTAGTCGCGGCCCCCGCCGCCGCTGATCACGGAGCCGTTGTTCAGCGCCGGAGAGGTGGCGCGGAGCCGGTACCCGTCCGCGGAGTCGATCGAGTCGCCGCCCGTTCCCGGGTTCACGAAGTGCGGGTCGCCCACGATGCCGTTGGCGGTCGGCCGCGGCACACCCTGGAAGACGTTCCAGAGCCAGGAGATCCCCGCGGCCGTCGGGAGCCGGGAGTCGGCGGTGCCCACCCAGATGTTGTTCTCGACGACGCTCTCGTCGGGAAGGGTGATGTCGAACTTCTTGTCCGTGCAGTAGAGGACGTTGTTGTACATGCGCAGCGCGGACCGGCCCGCGCTGACGCTGCTCATCCGACAGTCGTTCTCGGAGATGTTGTAGCGGATGACCTGCTGGGCGCCGCCGATGGTGCCGCAGCCGTCGCAGTCCAGGAAGAAGCCGCCGATGTTGTCGCGGCTGAAGTTGTACTGGATCAGACAGGTGCCGGTGTTGCCCCAGTCGCAGTCGAACGCCTGGCTGTCGGCCACGGACATCCTGGTGATGCCGTACACGGCGTTCTTCTGGATGGTCGGGTTGTGGTCGCCGAGCACCCAGATTCCGGCGAAGTTGCCGCCGGAGAAGGGGTAGACGCCGTTGCCGACGCCGGAGGCGTTGTTGTACTGGATCATGGGCGCGTCGGCGTAGCTCGCGATGATGCCGTCGCCGCCGACGTCCTTGATGACGTTGTGCTCGATCAGGACCCCGGAGCCCTTGACCGCCATGGCGCCGACCCGGATCTTGAGCCCGCCCCCGCCGGTGTTGGAGATCTGGTTGTGGTGGACGTGGACGTCGTGGAGCGTCGAGTTCGTGCCGCTCGCCCCCGTGACGATGCCGGCGGACTGGACGAAGTCCTCGGTGGTCGGGCTGTTCTTGCTCGTCTGACCGGCGACACGGTCGACGACCAGATAGCCGATGTCGAATCCGCGGTGTGCCCGTCCGTCGGTAGCGGAGATCCGCAGTCCGGTACGACGGGCGAGGGGGGTGGCGGGGTTGGTCAGCTTCAGGTCGCTGATCCGCCAGTGGTCCTGGTTGGTCAGGGAGACGGCGTCCGGGGCGCCGCCGCCGTCGATCACGGGCAGTGCGCCGGTGCCGTAGCGCGTCAGCGTGATGGGGGCGGTGGCGGTGCCGCTGCCCTTGGGGGTGAGGGACCCGGTGCAGGTGGTGCCGGACGCGAAGGCGAGGGTGTCCCCGGCCGCGTACGTCCTCCCGTTGGCCTGGGCGATGCTGTTCAACGGCGAGGCCTGGCTGCCGTCGCCGCCGACCGCACGCGAGCAGTCCACATGGGTGGTGCTTCCGGCGGCCGAGGCGGGGGCGGTGGGGAGGGCGACGCTGCCGGCGAGGGCGAGCGCGACGGCGATGAGCCCACCGACCGACGCACGCCGTCCCGGGAATGCCTCCATGGTCATGACGCGACACCTTTCTCGAGGTCTGGTGCCGCCAGAAGCTAGGTGTGGCCGATGAGCGAGTCAATGCAGAAGTGTCGAATGATCGAATATCGATCAGGATGCGGTTGATTGGTCGACTCCCGGGCCGGAGCGGTCGTCCCGTGCCGGGTGGGGATGCGGGGTCCGGGGCACGGCTCCGGACCGTGCCCGGTGGCTAAGGTGGGGGCACGATGACACGTTTTCGCGAGAGCGTTCGGTCCCTGCTGCGCGAGCAGGTGCTCGACGCCGCCTATCGCCTCGTCGCGGCCGACGGCTGGGGTGGGCTGCGCATGACCTCCATCGCGCGCGCCGCCGGTATCAGCCGCCAGACCCTCTACAACGAGTTCGGCTCGAAGGAGGCCATCGGCAAGGCCCTGGTCCAGCGTGAACTGGAGGGCTTCCTGCTCGGCATTCAGGGCGAACTCGACGCACACCGGGGGGAGTTGGAGGCCGCGGCCGCCGCCGGGGTCGGCTATGCGCTTCAGCAGGCCATGGACAACCCCCTCGTCAAGGGCGTCCTGCTCGCGGACCGCGGCGGCGAGGACGACCTCCTCGCCTACCTCACGACCCGCCCGGAGCCGGTCTTCGGCACGGCGATGACGATGCTCGACGCGTACGCGGTCGAGGCCTGGCCCGATGTGGACGAGGAGTCCCGCGGGCTCGCGGTCGAGACGATCGTGCGGCTCACCGTCAGCCACATCGTCCAGCCGGTGACGTCCCCGGAGGAGTCGGCGCGGCGCATCGCCGCGATCACGGCGAGGATCGCGTACCCGGGCGGCAGGGTCTGACGGAGGGTACGAAGAGGCCCGGTGCCGGACACGGGGGATCTCCGGCACCGGGCCTCAGTTGAAGATTCTACTAGGTCCGGGGGAGTGGTCTGCACCACTCGCGCGGATGCCTCTGCCGACGGGCGGGGCGCGGCCGCACGGGGTACAAGTCCTCTGAGGCGCGGATGCGGTCGACCGGGGTTCCCGCCCCTCCGCCGCGCCCCGGTGACGACGACGAGGAGGCCGTCGTGGGAGGCAGAAGCAAAGGGTTCGTACAGTCCTTCAATCGTGCCGGCGGGTACGGGTTCGTCGTTCCCGTGGGCTCCGAGGAGCAGGTGTACTTCAGCGCCGAGGACATCGAGGGGGAGGGTCGCACGCTCTCCGAGGGGCAGCAGGTCTCCTTCGTCCTGGTCCTCGGCGACGGCCGCTTCGAGGCGAAGGAGCTGCGCGTCTGACGGGCGGGCCGGGGCGGAGGGGCTGCGCGTCCGGCGGTCGGTCCGGGGCGAAGGGCTGTGCGTCCGGCGGGCGGGCCGAGGTGAAGGAACTGCGCGTCTGACGGGCGGTCCGGGGTGCGGGCGGCTGGGGGCCGACGGTCCGCCTGCCTACGATGGGCCCATGTCTGAGCGCGTAGATCCCACGGCCCCGGCCGCGTCCCGGCCGCACGAGCGGACGCCGGGGGCGCTCGAACTCTCGGCGGCGGCAGAGGTGTTCGGCCTGCTCTCCGACCCCACCCGGCTGCACCTGGTCTGGCTGCTCACCCGCGGCGAGGCCGATGTGACCGCCCTGACGGAGGCCTGCGGGGCCGCGCGCCCCGCCGTCAGCCAGCACCTGGCCAAGCTGCGTCTGGCCGGGCTCGTCCAGTCGCGCAAGGACGGACGCCGGGTCGTGTACGCCATGCCGGACGGCCATCTGAAGCGGCTCGTGGTCGAGGCGATCAGCCGCGCCGATCACGAGGTGAGCGGCGAACCCTGGCACGACTGAGGGCCGCGGCACGACCCTGAAGTCAACATGTGCGCAAGTATGCACATGTCCGCTACGTTGGTGACGTCCGCAGTCCGCCGTGGCCGACCGGGGGCGTCCTCATGCTGTCCGTGCTGCGCAACCCCACCTACCGCCGTCTGTTCGGCGCGCAGGTCGTCGCCCTCACCGGCACCGGCCTGGCGACCGTGGCCCTGAGCCTCCTCGCGTACGACCTGGCGGGCGCGGACGCCGCCGCCGTCCTCGGCACCGCCCTCGCGATCAAGATGGCCGCGTACGTGGTGCTCGCCCCGCTCGTCGTCGCCCTCGCCGACCGCGTACCCCGGCGCGCGCTGCTCGTCTCCATGGACCTGGCGCGTGCGGCGGTCGTGCTCGCCCTGCCGTTCGTCAGCCGGGTCTGGCAGGTGTACGTCCTGATCCTGCTGCTCCAGGCCGCCTCGGCCGCCTTCACGCCGGCCTTCCAGGCGACGATCCCGCAGGTGCTGCCCGACGAACGCGACTACACCGGCGCCCTGTCGCTCGCCCGACTCGCGTACGACCTGGAGAGTCTGGCGAGTCCGGTGCTCGCCGCCGCGCTGCTGACGGTCGTCCCGTACGACTGGCTCTTCGCCGGCACCGCCGTGGGTTTCGTCGCCTCCGCCCTCCTGGTCCGCACGACGGCCCTGCCCGACCCGGACCCCGACCCGGGCGCGGAGCCTGACCCGGGCGCGAAGTCGGACTCCGGCCCGGACCGGGGCGCGGCTCGCGACCCGGGCCGGGGCGCGGACTCCGGCCCGGCCCTCGACCTTGGCCGGGGCGCGGCCCTCGACCCTGGCCGGGGCACGGACCCCGACCCTGGCCGAGGCGCGGACCCCGACCCTGGTCAGGGGGCGGCTCGCGACCCGGGCCGGGAGTCGAAGCCCACCGGTGGCGCGGTCCCCTGCCCCCGTACGTACGCCAAAGCGCTCGCCGGTATCCGGCTCGTCCTCGCCACCCCGCGTCTGCGCGCCCTCCTCGCCCTCGACCTGGCCGTCGCGGCCGCCGGGGCCGTCGTCCTCGTCGGCACCGTGATCCTCGTCCGCGACACCCTCGGCCGCCCCGCCGGTGACGTCCCCCTCGCCCTCGGCGCCTACGGCGCGGGCTCGATGGCGGTGGCCCTGCTGCTGCCGCGCGTCCTGGAACGCGGCGGCGACCGCGCGGTCATGGTGCGGGCGGCCTTCGTGCTGACCGGGGCCGTGGGGCTGCTCGCCCTCGGCCTCACGGTCCCGCCGGGAGCCTGGTCCTGGCCCGCCCTGCTCGCGGTGTGGCTGATCACGGGCGCGGCGGGCTCGGCCGTGCTCACCCCCGGCGGCCGGGTGGTGCGCGGCTCCGTCCGGAGCGGTGACCTGCCCGCCGCCTTCGCGGCCCGGTTCTCCCTCTCGCACGCCTGCTGGCTGCTCACCTACCCGCTCGCCGGCTGGCTCGCCGCGACCACCGGCCCGGCCGCCTCGGCGGCCGTACTCACCGCCGTGGCCCTCGCGGGCGCCACGGGCGCGGCGCGGCTGTGGCCGCGCGCGGACCCGGCCGTGGACCCGCGCGTGGACCCGGCCGTGGACCCGCGCGCGGACCCGACCGGGGACCCGGCCGCGGACCAGATCGCGGACCCGGCCGCGGACCCGACCGGGGACCCGGCCGCGGACCCGATCGCAGACCCCATCGCGGACCCGATCGCGGACCGGCGCGCGCCCGCCCCCGCCGCAGGCGCCCCCGCCGCGACAGCTCCCGCCTCCCCTCAGCGCGGCAGCCGCATCTCCAGGCCGTCCAGGACGACCTCGAGCCCGTAGAAGAACTTCCGGTCCCGGATCGCGACCGGGTCGAGCGGCGCGTGCACCGCGGCGTCCGCGTACGCCTCGGTCAGGTGGTCGTGCCCGGCCGCCGCCTGCTGCGCGGCCGGCATCAGGCCGGCGATGAGGTCCCCCTCCGTCTGCCCGGAGCGCGCGACCGTGATGAGCCAGGCCGCCTCCGTCGTGCTCATGCCGATCACATACGACAGGACCGTGTCGATCGCCCGGCTCGGCTCCGGGAAGCCGGCGGCCGTGAACAGACCGGCGAGCCGCTCCGAGTACGCCATCAGGTTGGGGCCCAGATAGGCGAGGCCCGCCTGCCCGAGGACGGAGGACAGCCACGGGTGGCGCAGGGCGGTGGCCCGGAACGAGACCGCCGCCTCGGTGACGGCGGTGCGCCAGGGGCTGCCCGGCGGCGGCACGGTGAACTCGGCCGCGACCTCGTCCACGGCGAGCTCCATCAGCTCGTCCTTGGTCGCCACATGGCGGTAGAGGGAGGTCGCGCCCGCGTTTAGGCGGGCGCCGAGCTTGCGCATGCTCAGCGCCTCGATGCCGTCGGCGTCGAGCATGACGATCGCCTCGCGGACGATCGAGGCCCGGCTGAGCGCGGGCTGATCCGGCGCGGCCTGCTGTCGTGCCCATACGGACGGAACGGGATTCGCCTTGGCGGCCATGGTCCTGGGTCCTCCTTCGCTGCGTACGGCCCCGGGGTGGCCCGGGACGCGCCCTGCGTACAACGTTCGCATCCAGCGTACAGCGATCGAGAGTTGCGAACACTGTGCGCAGCTGCGTACAGTGTTCGCAACGAAGGAAAGCGAGCGCCGACGGAAGCCGGGCGCTTCCGAAGCCGAGGGGGAAGTCCCGTGGAAACCCGAACCCGCAACCCACGCCGCTGGTGGATCCTGGTCGTGCTGTGCCTCAGCACCCTGGTCCTGGTGGTCGACAGCATGGCGCTCACCGTCGCCGTCCCGTCCATGACGGCGGACATCGGGGCGAGCGCCCAGGACATCCAGTGGATCCTGGACTCCTACATCCTGGTCTTCGCGGGGCTGCTGCTCACCTCGGGAAGCCTCGGTGACCGCTTCGGCCGCCGGAAGATCATGATCATCGGTCTGCTGCTCTTCGGCGCGGCCTCGCTGGCCGCGACGGTCTGCACCACCCCCGGCGAGGTCATCGCCGCCCGGGTCTCCATGGGCATCGGCGGCGCACTGATCATGCCCTCGACGCTCTCCATCCTCATCACCGTCTTCGACGAGGACGAGCGGCCCAAGGCGATGGCGGCCTGGGGCTCGGTCTCGATGCTGGGGCTGGTCGGCAGCCCGGTCCTCGGCGGCTTCCTGATCGACCACTTCTCCTGGCAGTCGATCTTCTTCATCAACGTCCCGGTCGTCGTCCTGGCCGTCCTCGCCGCCCTCACCCTGATGCCCGAGTCGAAGGGCCCGTGGCAGAAGCCCGACCCGCTCGGCGCGATCCTCTCCGTGGTCGGCATGACCGCGATGATCTGGTGGATCATCGAGATCCCGCAGCACGGCGCCTTCGAGGGCCGCGGCCTCCTCACCCTGGCCGTCGCGGTCGTGGCCCTCGCCGGGTTCGTGATCTGGGAGAACGTCACCCCCGAGCCGATGGTGCCGCTGGTCCTCTTCAAGCACCGCAACTTCAGCGGCGGTTCGCTCTCGCTGACCCTCGTGCAGATCGGCAACGGCGGCCTGCTCCTGGTCCTCACCCAGTACCTGCAGTTCGTCCTCGGCTACTCGCCGGTCAAGGCGGGCCTCGCCTTCGTCCCGCTCGCCGTCGCCGCCCTCATCGGCAACGGCGCCGGTGCCGGCCTCGCCGCGAAGATCGGCAACCGCCTCCTCATCCTGGCCGGCATGCTGACCATGGCGGGCTCCTTCGCCCTGCTGACCACGGTCGACGCCCGGTCCGGCTTCACCGTCCCGGCCGTCGCGCTCGGCCTCCTCGGCCTGGGAGCCGGCCTCGCGATGCCGGCCGCCGTCGGCGCCCTGATGAGCACCATCCCCGAGGAGAAGGCGGGCGTCGGCTCCGCCCTCAACGACACCATCCAGCAGGCCGGCACGGCCCTCGGCATCGCCATCCTCGGCTCGCTGCTCACCAGCACGTTCCGCTCCGCGATGCCGGCCGACGCCCCCGAGCAGGCCAAGCAGTCGATCGGCGGCGCACTGGCCGCCGCCCGCGGCGACGCCGGTCTGGTCGATGCGGCCAAGGAGGCCTTCGCCTCCTCGATGTCCACCACCTTCACCATCAGCGGCATCGGTGTCCTGGCGGCGGCCGTCCTCGCCACCCTGGTGATGCGGGACGGCAAGCAGGCGCCGACCGACACCACGGACGCCACCGACACGACGGACGTCATCGACGCCACGGACGCCGTCGACGCCACGGACGTCACCGATGCCACTGGCGAGAAGCAGACGAAGGAGGAGGTCGCCGTCTGACGCGGCCGAGCCCGACCCCGCCTTCGCGAAGGAGCCGGTCCCCCCAGGGGTACCGGCTCCTTCGCGTCGTTCCCGCGTCCTGTTACGCGCCCGGCGCCGGCGGCAGCGCGTCCATGAACGAGCTCACCGAGAACACCGCGCGTCCCGGACCGGCCGGTCCGTACCCGGGCGGCGCCGTCAGGCCGTACTCCTCCAGCGTCGCCGTGTACGCCTCGAGGAGTCGCAGGTGGTACTCCAGCGGCGCCCCGTCCGGGTTCTCCCGGCCCAGCGGGGTGGTCGGCTCCGGGCACCAGGTGGTGAACCGGGGCGTGATCCCGCGCGACATGAAGAACCGCAGGCCCTCGCGGGTCGAGGCGATCGCCTCGTCGACCGTCAGGAAGCCGGAGGGCCGGGCCATCTCGACGCCCGCGACGAAGTTCGGGATGACGTTGCGCGGCCCGAAGACCTCGGCGGAGTCCAGGATCCGGCGGTGCCACTCGTCCCGGCCGATGTAGCGCTCCTTGCCGGGGCAGTACAGCTCGAACAGCCGGCGGTCCCACACCTCGTAGTTCGGGTGGTAGATCCGGATGCCGTAGTCGTGGAACCGCTGCACGTCCTCCTTCGGCAGCGCCTGCGCGACGACCTTGCCGATCCAGCGGCCGGGGAACCGCTCCTCGATCGCGCGCGCGTACTGCCCGTAGAAGTCGGCCTCGTCCTTGCCGCCGACCTGGGACGTGACGGCCCCGCCCGTGAGGGTGTACGCGGTGGAGGTACGGGCCGTGTCGTGGCGGTCGATGATCTCCAGCGCCTCCAGGACCTCGTCGACCGGCTTCACCCCGGTGTACGGGCGGCCCGCCGCCTTGTGCTGGCGCCAGTTGTGGTTGATGTCGCAGTACTGGCACTCCTCCTTGGCGCCGAAGTACTGGCAGACCCGGAAGACCGTCAGATAGATCAGGTAGCCCCACTGGATGGTCGGCGCGACCTCCATCACGGACTTGCCGTTCGCCAGCGGGTGCCGGTAGTACTCCGGCATCGGCGGCAGACCCACGTCGGCGATCCTGACGCCGTCGAGGAACAGCGCGAGGGCCCCGTCGCCGTCCGGCGCCACCCGGTAGGGGGACGACGGGTTGACCCGCACCGACACCACCGTGCGGCGGAGCCCGTACGGCCCGCCCGTGAGCACGATCTCCTCCGGCGGGCGGTTCAGCGCCGCCTCCCCGAGCTCCGGCAGCGTGCGGTGGTCGAAGGAGAAGATGAAGTACGACTTCGGCTTCACCTCGCCCCCCTCGTTCCCGCTCAGTGCGGACGGGTCGAAGGCGAGCCCGCCGCGCAGCAGGTCCTCCTTGAACACGGCCTCCGGAGGGACTCCGGGGAAGCGGTCCATGAGGGATTCGACGACGGCGGTGCGGGTCGGGGCGGCGCTGGACACAGGCGGATCTCCAGGTGTGAGACGACGGGAGCCGACACACCTCACGCTACGCGCGCGTGCGTCGGTCCTGTCGACCGGGACCCGCCCGGCGGCCGGGGAAACGCGGTGGTGCGCCTCCGGCTACTTGTTGACCGTGAAGCCCTGGTCGTTGCCGTACGTCACGCCGGCCTCCTGCCACTGCTTCAGGCCGTCGGCGAGAGTGGTGGGGGAGACGTACGCCTTGCCGACGGTGTCGTTGAAGATCGAGTTCGCGTACACCTGGTACGGCAGGTAGGACCAGTCCTCGCCGACGTTGCGGGCGGACTCGGCGAAGATCCGGTTGGCCTGCTGGCCGCCGAAGTACGGGAAGGGGGCGTCGAGGAACGCCTTCGACTCCAGGTCCGCGCGGGTCGCGGGGAAGGCGCCCGCGGCGACCCGGGCACGGGCTCCGGCGCCCGTGGTCGCGAACTCCGTGAAGGCGTAGGCGAGTTCCTTGTTCTTGGCGGCCTTCGGCACGGCGAGCGAGCTGCCGCCGTTCTCCGCGCTCGTCCGGTCGCCCTTCGTCCACTGCGGCAGCGGCGCGACCCGCCAGTCACCGGACGCGGAGGCGACCCCGGACGTCAGGTTGGCCGGCATCCAGGCGCCGATGGAGAGGGTGGCGAGGGAGCCGTCGGCCAGGCCCTTGTACCAGGCGTCGCTCCACGAGCTGATCGGCGCGACCAGCTTCTCGTCGAGGAGCTTCTGCCAGGTCGCGGTGTACTTCCTGGTGCCCTTGTCGCCGAAGTCGATGGTGACGTTCGTGCCGTCGGTCCGGTACGGGCGGCCGCCGGCCTGCCAGATGAGGCTGGTGGTGGCGCCGGCGTCACCGGTGTCGTTGGTGATGAAGATCTTGGGGTCGGCCTTGTGGAGGGCGCGGGCCGCCTCCACGTACTCGTCCCAGGTCGTCGGCACCTTGATGCCGTGCTTGTCGAAGACCTTCTTGTTGTAGAAGAACGCCATGGGGCCCGAGTCCATGGGCAGGGCGTAGACGGCCTTGTCCTCGGTGACGGCGTTCCACGGACCGGAGGTGAAGGTCGTGCCGTACTTCTGGGCGCCGTAGGAGGCGAGGTCCTCGACGGACCTGCCTATGGCGAACTGGCCGAGGGCGTAGTACTCGACCTGCGCCACGTCGGGGGCGCCGGAGCCGGCCGCCATCGCGTTCTGCAGGGCGGTGTACTGCTTGTCGCCGGTGCCCGCGTTGACCAGCTCGATGTCGACCCCGGGGTACTTCTTCTCGAAGTCCTCCGCCACCTTCTTGAGCGTGGGCTCCCAGGCCCACACGGTCACCTTGCCGCCCTTCGCGAGGGCGGCGGCGACGTCCTTCGGTCCGCCGGCGCCACCGCCGTCCGAGGCGTCGGAGCCGCAGGCCGTGGCGGTCAGCGCGAGCGTGGAGACGACGGCGAGGGCGCCGAGGAGTCGGCGGGTGATGTGCGTTCTCATGGGCTGTGCTCCTGGTCGAGGGTACGGCGGAGGGGAGGGAAGGAGAGAGGGAGAGGGAGAGGAAGGAAGGAGACTGGGAGAGGCGGGAGGGAAAGACGGGAGGGGGTGTGCGGGGGCGCTATTCCTTGACGCTGCCCGCGGCCAGGCCGGACTGCCAGTACCGCTGGAGCAGCAGGAAGACGGCCACGATCGGCACGATCGTCAGCAGGGAGCCGGTGATGATGAGGTCGAACACGGCCTCGCCGCCCGCCGTCTGGGCCTGGGCGTTCCAGGCGTTGAGGCCGAGGGTCAGCGGGTACCAGTCGGGGTCCTTGATCATGATCAGCGGCAGGAAGTAGTTGTTCCAGGTCGCGACCATCGAGAACAGCAGCACCGTGACGGTCCCCGGCATCAGCAACGGCAGCGCGATCGTGAAGAAGGTGCGCAGCTCGCCGGAGCCGTCGATGCGCGCGGCCTCCAGGAGTTCGGTGGGGACGGACTCGGCGGCGAAGACCCACATCAGATAGAGGCCGAAGGGCGAGATCAGGGACGGGATGATCACGGCCCACGGGGTGTTGGTGAGGCCCATGTTGCTGAACATCAGGAAGGTGGGGACGGCGAGCGCGGTGCCGGGCACGGCCACGGCCCCGAGGACCACCGCGAACACCGCCCGGCGGCCCGGGAAGTCGTACGTGGCGAGGGCGTACCCGCCGAGGACGGCGAGGATCGTGGCGCCGCCCGCGCCGGCGACGACGTACAGCAGGGTGTTCAGCAGCCAGCGGACGAAGACGCCGTCGTCGTACGAGAGGGTCCGGCCGATGTTGTCCCAGAAGTGGCTCTCGTCGGCGAACCAGAGTCCGAAGGAGTCGAGCAGTCCGTTCTGGTCCTTGGTGGCGTTGACGACCAGCCAGGCGAGCGGCAGCAGGGTGTACACGAGGACCAGGCCGGTCACGAGGGTCAGGGGCACGCTGGGGCGGGGGTCGAGCGGGGTGTGCGGGGGGCGCTTCCCGCGCTTGGCGGTGCCGGTACGGGTGCGGGTCCGGGAGTCCGCGCGGGTGTGGGCTTCAGGGGCGGTTCCGGGTGTACGCGGGGCGGTCGGCGTACCGGATCCGGAGGTCGTGCTCGTGAGGGAGGTGGTCATCGGCTCAGCCCTTCCGCATGCCGCGCAGCTGGACCGCGTAGGCGATGATCGCGGTGAGGACACCCATCACGATCGCCACGGTCGCCGCGTAGTTGTGCTGCTGACCCGCGAAGGACAGCGAGTAGGTGTAGAGGTTGGGAGTGAAGTCGCTGGTGATCGCGTTGGGGGCGAGCTTCTGCAGGATGCTCGGCTCGTTGAACAGCTGGAAGCTGCCGATGATCGAGAAGATGGTGGCGATGACGAGCGCGCTGCGGATCGCGGGCAGCTTGATCGAGGTGACGACCCGCCACTCGCCGGCGCCGTCGATCGCCGCGGCCTCGTAGAGCGAGCGGGGGACGACCTTGAGCGCGGCGTAGAAGATCAGCATGTTGTAGCCGACGAACTCCCAGGTCACGATGTTGCCGATGGAGGCCAGGACCAGGGAGGGGGAGAGCGGGTCCGGCAGGGAGACCCCGAAGGCGTCGTTGACGTTCCCGACCAGGCCGAACCGCGTGCCGTACATGAAGCCCCAGATGAGGCTGGCGACGACGGCGGGAACGGCGTAGGGGAGGAAGATCGAGACGCGGAAGAAGGTCCTGCCGTAGAGCCGGCCGCTGTCGATCGCGAGGGCGACGAGCAGGGCGATGCCCAGCATGACCGGCACCTGGACCAGGAGGAAGAGGCCGACCCGGGTGAGCCCCTCCCAGAAGCGGGGGTCGGCGAGCGCCTTGCCGTAGTTGTCGAGGCCGACGAAGGAGGTGCCGCCGATGAGCCGGTCCTGGAACAGGCTCAGGTACAGCGCGTATCCGATCGGCGCGAGGAAGACGAGGCCGAAGACTGCGACGAACGGGCCGGCGAATCCCCAGCCCACGAGGGCCTCCTTGCGGAGACGGAAGCGGGCTCGTGGGCGGGGCGGTGGTGCTGCCGTAGCGCGCGTCGACAGGAGCGTCATGGCGGGGTTCCTTGCGTCGGTGACCGAGCGGGTCCGGAGACGGGGAGCGGAGCGGGCGGGGCGTGGGCGAGGCGAGAGGGCCTGGCGGCCGGGAATCGGCCCCGCGTGGGCTGGCCGACGAGAAATGTTTACGTAATCATCGGTAGCGTGATGGTGACACTCCCACTGGGGGGCGTCAAGCGTGGAGCAGCGGTGAATGAGAGGGATTCGGGTGGCGGAGAAGAACACGGCAGGCGGCTCGGCGAAGGCCGGCGGCGACGGTCCGCGAGGAGCGCGCGGCAGGCCGCGCCGGGTCTCCATGGCGGACGTGGCCCAGCTCGCGGGGGTCTCCTCGCAGACGGTCTCGCGCGTCTCCAACGGCGACGCGGCCGTCGTCGAGAGCACCCGCGCGAAGGTCCTCGACGCCATGAAGGAGCTGGGCTACCGGCCCAACAGCGCGGCCCGCGCCCTCAAGCGCGGCGAGTTCCGGGCCATCGGCGTCATCACCATGGGTCTCTCCAGCACCGGCAACGTCCGCACCCTCGAGGCCATCGCCGGATCGGCCTCCCGGGCGGGATACGCGGTCACCCTCATCCCGCTCGACGCGCCCACCCAGGACAACGTCAGGGGAGCCTTCACCCGGCTCGACGAACTGGCCGTCGACGCCGTCGTCCTCATCATGGAGGTCCACCTCCTCGACACCGCGTCGCTCACCCTCCCCCCGCACGTCAAGGTGGTCGTCGTGGACTCCGACGCCACCGGCCGCTTCCCGGTCGTGGACACGGACCAGCGGCAGGGCGCCCGCTCGGCGGTGCGGCACCTGCTCGACCTCGGGCACGCCACGGTCTGGCACGTCGCGGGCCCCGAGGAGTCCTTCGCGGCCGGCCGTCGCGCGGAGGCCTGGGAGGCGGTCCTGCGCGAGGAGGGGCGGAAGGTGCCGCCCGTCCTGCGCGGGGACTGGACGCCCGAGTCCGGCTACGAGGCGGGGCTGCGGCTCGCCGACGAGCCCGACTGCCGCGCGGTGTTCGTGGCCAACGACCAGATGGCCCTCGGCGTGCTCAGGGCCTTCCACGAGCGGGGCAGACGGGTGCCCGAGGACGTGAGCGTCGTCGGCTTCGACGACATCGCGGAGTCGGCCTCTTTCATCCCGCCGCTGACCACCGTGCGCCAGGACTTCGCGCAGGTGGGGGAGTTGTGCGTGGACGCGGTGCTGCGGGAGCTGCGGGGCGAGACGGTCACGGGGGTACGGCTCGTCCCGACGACCCTGACGGAGCGGGCGAGCACGGGGGCGCCGGGGCGGTGAGCCCGAGGTCTCCGGTGGTGGCGGTGCCGGGGGAGGCCGGGCTGGTGGAGGCGGGTGCGGGGGGAGGCCGTCCGGTGGAGGTGGACGCGAGGGAGGTCGGTCCGTGGTCGCGGGTGTCAGGGTGGTCGGCCCGGTGGAGGTGGACGCGGGGGAGGCCCGTCTGGTGGTGGCGGGTGTGAGGGTGGTCGGCCCGGTGGAGGCGGGTGCGGGGGAGGTCGGGCCCGAGGTCCTGGTCGTGGCGTGGCCCGAGGGGTGTTGGGCCTGAGTCTCCGGTCGTGGCGTGGCCCGAGGGGCCTCAGGCCGAAGTCCCCGGTCGTGGCGTGGCCCGAGAGGCCTCAGGCCGAAGTCCCCGGTGGTGGCGGGGCCGTACTCGAGCGGACCACCAGGACCGGTTCCACCGCCCTGCGGCGGGGGCCGTCCGTGCGGCCCTCGATCTGGTCGAGCAGCAGCGAGACGCAGTGCCGGCCCACCACGTCGAAGTCCTGGTGCACCGTCGTCAGCGGCGGACAGAGGTAGGCGGCCTCGGCGATGTCGTCGAAGCCGGCCACGCTGATGTCCCCGGGCACGTCGCGCCCCGACTCGCGCAGGGCCCGCAGCATGCCGAGCGCCATCTGGTCGTTGGCGGCGAAGACGGCGGTCACCTCCCGGCGGCGCGCGATGCCGAGGCCGGCCCGGTAGCCGGACTCCGCCGTCCAGTCCCCGTACAGCACCGGGGGGACGGGCGCGCCCGTGGCGGCCAGGGTGCGCTCCCAGGACTCGGCGCGCCGCCGCGCGGCGAACGAGTCGCGGGGGCCCGCCAGATGCCAGACCGTCCGGTGGCCGAGGCCCAGGAGGTGGCTCACGACGCTGTGCGCGCCGTGGGCCTGGTCGAAGTCGACGTTGGGATACCGGTGGCCGGTGTCGCCGTCGGCGACCACCACCGGCATCGACGGCGGGAGACGGAGGGACGAGGTGTCGAGCATCTGCGACTCGACGAGCACGATGCCGTCGACGGACTGCAGCATCAGATGCTGGAACGCGCGCCGGACGGCGGCCTCCGTCTGGGCCCTGATGCCCATGAAGTTGACGGAGAAGTCGGCCTCGTGGGCGGCGTCGGCGATCGCGGCCAGGGTGCGGGCGTTGCCGTGTGCGCCGACGTCGAAGCTGACCACGCCCAGGGCGCCGAACCTGCCCGTGACCAGGGCGCGGGCCGCCGTGTTGGGGCGGTAGCCGAGCGTCTGCATGGCGGAGAGCACCTTCTCGCGGGTGCTCGCGTCGACGTTCTCGCGGTTGTTGGCCACGCGCGACACGGTCTGCGAGGAGACGCCCGCCATCGTGGCGACGTCCGCCATGGAGGGCCACTGCCGGGCCGGCCGTGACCGCGGGGACTTCGCTTTCCTGTCCGTCACCACGCGCGGGACCTTCCGGAGGGAACTGGAGGCCGTCCGCGCGCGCGGGCGACCGTACTGCCGGCCGTACTGCCGTACTGCGTGCATGTTGACGCAAACATCGAGGGCGGTCAAACCCTCGTGGATGTTGTCCGATTCCTTGACAGTCCGATTCGCCCCTCCCAGACTCTCCCCCGAACCGCTCGTGTTTACGCGAACATCGAAGGGCGAAACCTCCACGCAACACGGCGATCACCAGGCCTCGGCGTGCGCGTTCCCGCCTCCGGGCAGGCGCCCCGCCTTCGGGCAGGCGCCCCGCCTTCGGGCAGGCGCACGGCCCACGGCCGGCGCCCCGCACCCTCGGTGCGTCCGGCCGCACCGCAGCGCCCTCCCTCCCCACCTCCCCACAGCCACGAGGTACGCGATCATGCGACGCACTCCCTCGGGGACGTTCACGGTGCTCACCGCACTCTGTGCCGTCCTCTTCTCCCTCCTCGGCTCGCTCCTCGGCCCGGTCGGTACGGCCCGGGCCGCCACGGCGACCGTCACCAACGCCACGCAGTTCACCGACCCCGCGGGCAACCCCGTGCACGCCCACGGCGGCGGGGTCGTCAAGGCGGGCTCGTACTACTACTGGTTCGGCGAGAACCGGAACGCCGACAACACCTTCCGGTACGTCTCCGCCTACCGCTCCACCGACCTGAAGACCTGGGAGTTCCGGAACCACGTCCTGACCCAGAGCACCGACCCCGAGCTGCGGTCGGCCAACATCGAGCGCCCCAAGGTCATGTACAACGCGGCCACCGGGCAGTTCGTGATGTGGATGCACAAGGAGAACGCCACGGACTACGGCGAGGCGCGCGCCGCGGTCGCCGTCTCCTCGACCGTCGACGGCGACTACACCTGGCTCGGCAGCTTCCGCCCGCTCGGCCACATGTCCCGTGACATCACGACCTTCGTCGACACCGACGGCGCGGGCTACATGATCTCCGCAGCCAACGAGAACGCCGACCTCCACGTCTACCGGCTGACCGCCGACTACACCGGCATCGCCTCCCAGGTCCAGAAGCTCTGGCCCGGGCAGTGGCGCGAGGCCCCCGCCCTCTTCCAGCGCGACGGCGTCTACTTCCTGCTCACCTCCGGCGCCACCGGCTGGTCCCCGAACCAGCAGAAGTACGGCACCGCGACCAGCGTCACCGGAACCTGGAGCGGCCTGAACGACGTCGGCGACGGGACCGCGTACGGCTCCCAGACCGCGTACGTCCTGCCCGTCCAGGGCGCCGCCGGCACCTCGTACCTCTATCTCGGCGACCGCTGGGGCAACTCCATGGGCGGCAACGTCAACGACTCACAGTACGTCTGGCTGCCGCTCCGCTTCCCCACCAGGACGACCATGACCATGGACTACTTCCCGCAGATCACCGTGGACACGGCGGCCGGCACGGTGAACGGCCTCGGCAGCTGGGAGACCCTCACGGCCGCGCACAGCGGGAAGTGCGCCGATGTCGCCGACCGGTCCACCGCCGACGGCGGCGCCGTCATCCAGTGGACCTGCGGGGGCAACAGCGTCAACCAGCAGTTCTGGCTGCGGAGCGTGGGCGGCGGCCAGGTCCAGATCGTCGCCCGCCACAGCGGCAAGTGCCTCACCGTGAACGGTGGTTCGACCGCCGACGGTGCCGCCGTCGCGCAGTACGCCTGCGACGGGAGGGCCGGGCAGCGGTGGAGCGTGACCCCCGCGAGCGCGGGCGGCGTCCGGCTGTCCGCGGTCCACAGCGGCAGGTGCCTCGACGTCACCAACACGTCCACGGCCGACGGCACCGCGCTCGTCCAGTGGACCTGCAACGGCGGCACCAACCAGCGGTGGAGCCGTACGGCGGCCTGAGCCCGCGACCCGAGCACACCTGTCCGCCCCCGCACGCCGCCCCCGCACGCCGTCCCCGTACGCCCCTCTCCGTACCCCCGTTCCCGCACGCCCGTCCCTGTACCCCCGTTCCCGCACGCCCGTTCCCGCACAGCCGACCCACGCCATCGCACCCCTCAGGGAGTGACCACGTGCAGCCCCCCTCCGTCCGAAGCGCATCCGGGCGCCGCCGGAACACCCGGCTCGGTGCCCTCGCCGCCACCGCCGCGCTCGTCCTGCCCGCCCTCGCCGCCGCCCCGGCGGCCTCCGCGCCGCCCACGGTGGCCGCCGCCCCGGTCGACGCGCTGACCGTCCGGCCCGACCCCGGCTATCAGCAGCCCGCCTTCGAAGGGTGGGGGACCGCTCTCGCCTGGTTCGCGAACGTCACCGGCGGCTGGCCCGACGAGCGGCGCAACGCCCTCGCGGACGCCCTCTACGGCGCGGACGGCCTCGGATTCACCGTCGCCCGCTACAACATCGGCGGCGGCGACAGCCCCGAGACCGCCCCCTACATGCGCGCCGGCGGCGCCGTACCCGGCTACTGGAACCGGCCGGGAGCCGAGTCCCCCGACTGGTGGAATCCGGACGACCCCGCCCACTGGAACGACGCGGCCGACGCCAACCAGCGCTGGTGGCTCTCCGCCGCCAAGGCCCGCGGCGCCGACACCTTCGAGGCCTTCTCCAACTCCGCCCCCTACTTCATGACCCGCAGCGGTCTCGTCTCCGGCGCGACCGACCCCCGGCAGGACAACCTCCGCGCCGACCAGTACGAGCGCTTCGCCGCCTACCTCGCCGGCTCCCTCCGGCGCGCCGAACAGGGCTCGGGCGTCGCCTTCGACTCGATCTCCCCGGTCAACGAGCCGAACACCGACTACTGGCGAGCCGGCGGACGCCAGGAGGGCTCCCACTGGGACCCCGCCTCGCAGGCCCGGATGATCAGCACCCTGCGCGCCACCCTCGACGCCCGGGGCGACACCACCCCGATCGCCGCCATGGACGAGACGAACCCGTCGACGGCCCGCGCGAACTGGGAGCAGTACGCACCCGCCGTCCGCGCCTCCGTGGGCCGGATCAACACCCACACGTACGGGACGGGCGGGCGCACCGGCGTCCGCGACATCGCCAAGGGCGGGGCGACCCCGCTGTGGATGTCGGAGGTGGACCTCGGCGGCAGCGTGCCGCAGAGCTTCACCGACATGAGCCCGGGGCTCGACCTGGCCCGCCGGATCAACGACGACATCAGGGAACTGGAGCCCCGCGCCTGGGTGTTGTGGCAGGCCGTCGAGGACTACGAGAACATGACCCCCGGCCGGGAGAACTCCAACTGGGGCCTCATCCAGACCGACTTCACCCCCGCCGACGCGGCCACCGAACCGCTCCGCAAGAACAAGAAGTACGGGGTGATGGCCCAGTACAGCCGGTTCGTCAGGCCCGGCGCCCGCGTCCTCGCCACCGACGACCCCGACACCCTCGCGGCGGTACGGCCCGGAGGGCGGGGGCTCGTCCTCGTCCACACCAACCAGAGCGGCACGGACCGTCAACTCACCCTCGACCTGGACGGTTTCGGGACCGTCGGCGGGATCGTCGAGCGATACACCACCGACGCGACCCGGGACGTGCAGCGCGGTACGGACCTGGCCACGGCGGGCAGGACGCTGAAGGCCACCGTCGGCGCCGGCTCCGTCACCACCTTCGTCCTGCCGGGCGTCACGGGGGTGAACGCCGCCGCCACCGGCGCGCCCGTCGGCGCGGCCCGGCAGATCCTCAACGACCACAGCGGGATGGCGCTCGCCGTCACCACCGTCGCGGGGCAGGACCTGCCGGTGCAGCGCGCGTCGAACCCGGCGGACGCGGCACAGCAGTGGACCTTCACCAAGCTCTCGGCGACCGACTGGGGCAGCGCGGCCACGTACCGCGTGACCAACGCCAGGACGGGCAGGGCGCTCGCGGTGACGTCCGCGACGCTCGGCTTCGTGGCCCCCGGTACCGGTGCCGAACAGCGGTGGATGCGTTCCACCACGGGCGACGGCCACGCCACGCTGGTCAACAGCGCGTCCGGCCTGCTCCTGGACGTCTTCGGCGCGGCGACGCACGACGGGGCCGAGGCGGGCGTCTACCGGCCGACGACCGGGGCCAACCAGTCCTGGACCTTCCGTCCGGCGGCGTCCGACGCCTGGCGGACCCCGGTGTTCCGGCACAGCTCCAGGTGTCTCGACGTGGTGGGTGCCTCGACGGTCGACGGTGCGTCCGTCGTGCAGTACGGATGCAACGGGGGAGCGAACCAGCAGTGGGCGCTCCGGCCCACCGCGACCGGCTACGTGAGCGTCGTCGCCCGGCACAGCGGCAGGTGCCTGGACGTGAGCGGCGCTTCGACCGCCGAGGGCGCCCAGGTGTTCCAGTACACCTGCAACGGCGGCCGGAACCAGGAGTGGGCGGTACGGCAGACCACCACCGGCCACGTGACCCTCGTGGCCCGGCACAGCGCCAAGTGCCTGGAAGCGGCGGGTGCTTCGACGTCCGACGGGGCGGCCGTGCGCCAGGCCGCCTGCACCGGCGGCACGCACCAGCAGCTGCGGTTCGGCTGACGGACGCGGCGCCGCCGCCGACGCCGAAGGGGCGGCGTCCTCCGACATCCGGTCGGAGGGCGCCGCCCTCGGGCGGTCCGCATCAGAGGCTGCGGGCGGTGATGTCGCCGTAGGAGGTGGTGGCGTGCAGGGTCAGGGCCGGGGTGCCGGTGTTCTGGAGGGCGTTGTGGACGCGGCCGTAGCTGGTGCCGGCGTCGAGCGAGGCGGAGACGCCGCGGGCGGCGCCGACCGCGATGTCGCCCGCGGCGGTGCGCAGGACGACGGTGCCGCCCATGGCCTCGGCGACGCGGAGGTCGCCCTTCTGGGTGCTGATCTCGGCGGAACCGCCCAGGCGGCCGACCGTGATGTCACCGGCGAGCAGGGTGAGGTGCGCGCTCGCGGCCTCGTCGAGCTTGACCGGACCCTGCGCGCTCTCGAAGACGACGTCTCCGAGCCGTCCGACGCCCCGGAGTTCGGCCGCTGCGCTCTTGGCCTCGACGCGGGAGCCGGCCGGGAGCTGGACGGTCACCTCGACCGAACCCGAGTCGCCGAGGATCTTGTTCTTGGCGGGAGCGGCGGTGATCCGAAGGACGCCGTCGGCGAACTCGACCGTGACCTGCTCGGCCGCCTTCACGTCGGCGCTCTTGGCGGCGTTCACGGGGCGGATGTCGACGGTGGCGTCGTCACGGTCGGCGGCGATGAGCTGGACACGGCCGGCGGGGATGTCGAGGACGGCGGCGATGGCGGCGGTGGTGGCGAACTTCTGCATGGTGCTGCTCCTTCATCCTGGTGGACCGCCCGTGCGGTGGCCCGCTGTTTCCGATGAGGGAAAAGCTACGTTGCGTTCATGGGTCTGGCAACACACTCGTTGCGTGAAAGTTCTATCTCTGCAGGTGGAAGGCGGGATTTCATTGCAACGGGCTCCTGCTTAATGCAACAAGCATGTTGCCGTTCGTTGCAATGGATTGACGGTGAACGCTATAGTGGGGCCCCGAGGACCACGAAGGAGGCCCGATGCCGGGAGGCAGGCTCACCCAGCAGGAACGTCAGCAGATCGCGCTGGGACTGGCGGACGGCCTCGCCTACGCCGAGATCGCCAGGCGTCTCGACCGCCCGACCTCGACGGTCACGCGTGAGGTCATGCGCAACGGCGGCCCCACGGCCTACCGCTCCGACCTCGCCCACCGGGCGACCGAGCACCGGGCCCGCCGCAAGCAGGCCACGTCCCGGGACCCGAAGGCGCCCGTGCGGGCCGACGGACGTGACACCGAAGCGGTGCGCGAGTTCGAGGAGGTCTTCACGACCGTCCTCATACAGTCGGGGACGCCCAAGATGATGGCCCGGGTGATGGCCTGTCTCTGTCTCACCGACTCGGGCAGCCTGACCGCGTCCGAGCTCGTCCGGCATCTCCAGGTCAGCCCGGCGTCCATCTCCAAGGCGATCGCGTTCCTCGACAGCCAGGGGCTCGTTCGGCGTGAGCGCGACGAGCGCCGTCGTGAGCGCTATGTCGTCGACGACGACATCTGGTACCAGTCGATGATGGCCAGCGCCCGCGCCGCCCTCCAGATCGTCGAGACCGCACGTCAGGGCGTGGGCGTCCTGGGTTCCGGCACGCCGGCCGGGGCCCGCCTCGAAGGCATCGCACGCTTCCTGGAGTTCGTCTCCGAGAGCACCGCCCGGGCCGCGGAGCAGGCCCGCGGAATCCTCTCCGCGAAGCCCGCTACGACGACGCCGGAGACAGCGGCGCCGGAGACAGCGGCGCCGGAGACGACGACGCCGGAGACGACGACGCCGGATGCGGCGGCGCCGTAGGTAGCGGCGCCGTGGGCCGCGGCGTCCGAGACGGCGACACCTCCGGACGACGCTGCCCGAACGGAGCCCTACTCCTCCGTCGGGCCGAGGTCCGGCGTCGCGCGGAACGCGACCGTGCGCGCCCGGTGGGCGGCGTGGAGTTCGAGGACGACGAGCTCGTTGGCGCCGGGGCGCAGCACCGGCGCGGGGACGTACAGGGAACGCTGCGGACCCCGGGACCAGTAGCGGCCCAGCGGGAAGCCGTTGATCCAGGCGTTGCCCTTGGTCCAGCCGTCCAGATGGAGGAAGGTGTCGGCGGTCTCGTCCACCTCGAAGAGGGCCCGGTGGAAGGCGGGACCGACGGGTGTCGCCGCGGTGGGTGCGAAGGGGATGCCGGTCGGGTCGGCCAGGGGGAGGGGGCGATGGGTCCAGCCGGCGAGTTCGACCCCGTCCAGGAGGACCTTCCCGAGCAGGCCCTTGCGGTCGTGGATGCCCTGCCCGTAGTTCACCCGCCCCTGGTTCTCGACGAGGACGGTGAGGACGCTGCCGGCCCGCGGCACGGTGAACGCCAGTGCGTGCTCGTGCAGTTCGCGCTCCAGGACGCCCACGGGCTGCCCGTCGACGAACACCTGGGCACGGTCGCGGACCTGCTCGATCTCGAGGAGCGCCGGGCCCCTGACGGGCAGCGCCGTCTCGTAGAGGACGAAGCCGAAGTCCTGCTCCAGCTCCTCCATCGTGAGCGGGCGGCGCGACTCCACGGCCGCCGGGGAGAGCGCGGCCGCGTGCGGCAGCAGCTCGGCGCTCTCCGTCAACACGACGGCGGGAAGGGAGAGTCTGGGGCCGGGGGCGGGTACGGGTTCGCTCGGAACCGGGGCGTACTTGGCGATGACGTCACGGAAGGCCGTGTACTTCGCCGTCGGGTCGCCGGCCTCGTCGAGCGGTGAGTCGTAGTCGTAGGACGTGACGGTGGGGCGGTAGGTCCCCTTGTCGTTCGCGCCGTTGGTGAAGCCGAAGTTGGTGCCGCCGTGGAACATGTAGAAGTTGACCGACGCGCCGGTGGCGAGCAGTTCGTCCAGCTCCCGAGCCGCCGTGTCCGGGTCCCTGACCACATGGTGCGCGCCCCAGCGGTCGAACCAGCCGATCCAGAACTCCGATGTCATCAGCGGTCCTTCGGGGCGCTGTGCGCGCAGGGCGGCCAGATGGTGGGCCGAGCGGCTGCCGAAGTTGGCCGTGGCGAGGACTCCGGGCAGCGCGCCGCGCTCCAGGTCCACCGGCTGGTCGCAGGTGAACAGCGGGACGTCGACCCCGCAGCGGCGCAGGGAGTCGGCGAGGTGCTCCAGATAGGCGGTGTCGTCGCCGTACGCCCCGTACTCGTTCTCCACCTGTACCGCGAGGATCGGGCCGCCCTGTGAGGCGAGGTGCGGCCGGAGGGGGGTGAGCAGGCGGCCGAGGTAGTCGTCGACGGCCGCCAGGAAGCGGGGGTCTCGGGAGCGCAGTCGTATGTCCGGCTCGGCGAGCAGCCAGGACGGCAGCCCGCCGCCCTCCCACTCGGCGCAGATGTACGGGCCGGGCCTGAGCAGGACGTGCAGCCCCTCGGCGGCGGCGAGTTCGACGAAGCGCGGCAGGTCGAGGCCGCCGTCGAGGCGGAAGGTGTCGGGGCGTGGCTGGTGGAGGTTCCAGGGGACGTACGTCTCGACGGTGTTGAGCCCCATGAGCCGGGCCTTGCGCAGGCGGTCGGCCCACTGTCCGGGGTGGACCCGGAAGTAGTGCAGCCCGCCGGACAGGAGCCGGAAGGGTCGGCCGTCGAGCAGGAAACCGGCCTTGTCTGTCTGGAGAACGGGCATGGGGTGGCGGCTCCTGTGCTCGGGAATGGCTGCTACGAGTATGTTTACGTAAACATACTCGTAGGGCAAGCCCTTGCGATGCGTCGGCGGCCCGGGAACGGAATTCGTGCCCGGCTCCCGTCGCCGCCCGGTGGCGCCGCGACGGCGAACGCGCGGTCGGCCTCCCCGGCCGGCCGCGCGCGTGACGGTCCTCTTCCAGGTCAGGCCGGTACCGGTACCGACGCGGGCAGCGGCATCGGCGCCGGGCAGGCCCCGATCCAGATGCCGGTCACGGCGCTGACGTACCGGGCGCCGCACCGGTCGGAGGGAACGACGAGCTGGGCGCCGACGTCGTCGAGCTCCTCGTCGTCCATGCGGGTCGCGAGGAGAACGGGAGCGTTGCCGAAGTCGGCGTCGATCTCCGCCCAGGACAGCACCGTGTGGTGGCCGTCGCCCCCGCTCACGGCGAGCAGGAACCGTGAGCGCTCCTTGCGCCGGGCGGGGTCGAAGTCCGGCCGGACACGGCGGAGCACCTCACGGAGCAGCGGTCCTTCGAAGGTGTGGTGCTGGGGGCCGGCGGTGGCGCAGTCGAAGACGACCTCGGCGCGGTGCTGCTCCCAGCCCGTCCGGAGATCGGCGACCGTCAGACGCGTCGGCTCCGCCACCTCCCCCCACAGCGTGAACGCGCCGGACACACCCGTGGGGGCGCCGTGCGCGGTGGGCGGAGCGCTGGGTCGACTCATCGGAATCCCCTTCGGACGGCCGGTACGGGCGACTGCGCCCAGTGATACCCGACCGCCGGATCGAGGAACCGTGCATGCCAGCCGAATCCCACGATTCAGCCGGTGATTGTGAGCTTTCTACGAGTCTCCTGTTCTCATTCTCCGGTCCAAGCTCCACAGGCGGGCGGACGTCCCCGCGCGGTGCCGTCTCCTGCCGCCCCGACGTGCCGAGGGAGGTCGGTCTCGTTACGCTGCGCAAGGAGGGGCCGGGCGGTGCCACCGGCCCGACACCCGGGCCCGACACCCGGGCCCGACACCCGGGCCCGACACCCGGGCCCGACACCCGGGCCCGACACCCGGGCCCGACACCCGGGCCCGACACCCCGGCCCGGCTCGCCGAAGTGGCCGAACGAAGCGAGAAGCCCTGATGACGATCCCCCCGACCCCCATGGACACCGTCACCCTGGAGCGACGCATCGCCGCCCGCCCCGAGACCGTCTTCGGCTTCCTCGCCGACCGGGAGAAGTGGCTGTCGTGGATGGGGGCCGACGGTTCGTTCTCCTTCGAGCCCGGCGGCTCCTACCGCACCCGGGTCACCGGGGACAACGTCGCCTCCGGCCGCTTCATCAGCGTCGACCCGCACCGGCGGATCGTCTTCAGCTGGGGCTGGGAATCCGGCCCCCTGCCCGTCCCGCCGGGCTCCAGCACGATCGAGATCACCCTGGCTCCCACCCAGGAGGGCACCCTTCTCCGCCTGATCCACAGCGGCCTGCCCTCCTCGGAGGCCTGCGAGGCCCACGCGGAGAGCTGGCAGCACTACGTGGACCGGCTCGCGACCCGGGCCGAGGGCGGTGACCCCGGCCCGGACGCCTGGCTCATGGACCATCCGGAGAGCGACCGCAACCCTTCTGAGGGCTGAGGGCTGAGGGCTGAGGGCTGAGGGCTGAGGGCTGAGGGCTGAGGGCTCAGGGATGCGGGGCTGAGAGATGAAGGGCTGAGGTCCGGACGGGGGCGCGGGGTCAGGCTCCCACCGGCACCGGGCCGCGGCCCGGTGCCGCGGTGCCGAGTTCGCGGACCAGCCGGAGACCGAGTCGCAGGTACGCGGCGAGGTCCGCGCGCGGGGCCTTGCGGACGAGCTGGCGGATCGCCTGCATGGCCTCCCAGGCGGAGGTGTGCGCAAGGGATCCGCCCCAGGTCTCCCCGAGACCGTCCGAGAGGTAAGCGCTGAACCCGAGCTGGGGAGCGCCCGCCCGGCGCCGCTCCTCCTCGTGCGCGTCGAGGGCCCGTACGAAGAATCGTTCCGCCTCTACCGGAGGGAGGGCGGACCGGATGATGCGCAGGTACGGCGCGACGAGCGACGCGACCTCGGGGCACTCCCCACCGGGAACGACCTGGTCGTGGGAAACAGGAGCGGCGGTGTGCGCGCGTGTCTGAGTCATGCACCTATCGATACGTCATGTCATCGCAGGAACGTCCGTGGCGCGCCCACGCGCGACACCGGTTCGCCCCACGGAGGCAGGGGAGGCCCGGCACCCGCACAGGTGCCGGGCCTCCGCGCCCGGACGCGGTCCCGAGCGCTGTCAGGCGCTGGTCAGGACGACGAGCTGCCTGGTCGCGCGGGTCATCGCCACATAGCGGTCGACCGCTCCCTCGATGCCCACGCCGTACCTCTCCGGGTCGACGAGGACGACCAGGTCGAACTCCAGGCCCTTCGACAGGCTCGGCGTGAGCGACTGCACGCGGGCCCTCGGCCGGAACCGGGGGTCGCCGATGACGCACGCGGTCCCTTCGGCATGGGCGTCGAGCCACTCGTCGAGGATCGCGTCCAGCTCCGTCACCGAGTCGTGGACGACGGGAACACCGCTGCTGCGGACCGACGTCGGCACGTTCGCGTCCGGCAGCGCCGCACGGATCGCCGGCTCGGCCTCCGCCATGACCTCCTCCGGCGTCCGGTAGTTGATGCTCAGCGACGCCACGGTGATCCGGTCGAGCCCCACCCGCTCAAGCCGCTCCTGCCACGACTCGGTGAAGCCCTGCCGCGCCTGCGCGCGGTCACCGACGATGGTGAAGCTGCGGGACGGGCAGCGGAGCAGCAGCATCTGCCACTCGGCGTCCGTCAGTTCCTGTGCCTCGTCCACCACGATGTGCGCGAACGGGCCGGCCAGCAGGTCGGGCTCGACGCCGGGCAGCGCGGCCTCGTCGACCAGGCTGTCCTTGAGGTCCTGCCCGCGCAGCATCGTCACCGCGCCCTCGCCGTCGACATCGGCGGCGAGGACGTCGGCGATCACATCGGCCATGCGGGCCCGCTCGGCGGCGACCGTGGCCTGCTGCCGGCGCTTCCGCCGTGCCGCCTCCGGGTCGCCGAGCCGCTGCCGCGCCGCGTCCAGGAGCGGCAGATCGGACACCGTCCAGGCCTGCGCGTCCTCCCGCTGGAGCGTCCGGACCTCCTCGCGGTCGAGCCACGGGGCGCACTTCCGCAGGTACGCGGGGACCGACCACAGGTCCCCGACCAGGTCGGTCGCCTCGAGCAGCGGCCATGCGCCGTGGAGGGCCCCGGCCACCTCCTCGTCCTGCCGCAGCGCCCGGCGGAACTCGTCCTCCGGGACCTCGTCGCCGAGCTTGCCCAGGAGGATGGAGCCCAGCTCCTCCCAGATCTGCTCGCGCGCCTCGTTGTGCGGCGTCCCCGCCTCCGGAGCCTCGAACGCCTCGGCCCAGTCGCCGGCGGTCAGCCGGACGTCGGCCCAGTCGGTCGACACCATCATCCCGTGGGTGGGCGGCTCCTCGTAGAACCGGACGGCCGTCTCGATCGCCCGCACCATGCCGGCGGTCGACTTCAGCCGTGCCACCTCGGGGTCCCGCTCGGTCGCCGCCTTGGCGCCCTCGGCGACGAGGTCCCGCACGGTGCAGGTCTGCACGCCCTCCTCGCCGAGGCTGGGGAGGACGTCGGCGACGTACGCCAGGTAGGGCTGGTGCGGGCCGACGAACAGGACGCCGCCGCGACGGTGCCCGAGGCGCGGATCCGCGTACAGCAGGTGCGCGGAGCGGTGCAGCGCGACGACGGTCTTTCCCGTGCCCGGTCCGCCGTCGACGACGAGGGTGCCCCGGGAGCCCGCCCGGATGATCGCGTCCTGGTCGGCCTGGATGGTGGCGAGGACGTCACGCATCCGGGGCGAACGGCTGCCGCCCAGGCTGGCGATGAACGCGGACTGGTCGTCGAGTGCCGCGTGCTCGTCGAGGCCGTCGGCGGTGAACACCTCGTCCCAGTAGTCACTGATCCGGCCGCCGCTCCAGCGGTACCTGCGACGGCTCGTCAGACCCATCGGGCTGGCGTGGGTCGCCGCGAAGAACGGCTCGGCCGCGGGCGAGCGCCAGTCGACGAGAAGACGACGGCCGGTGCTGTCGGTGAGGCCGAGACGCCCGATGTACACGGGCTCCGCTCCGGCGCCGCCGTCCACCCCCTCCGTACCCTCCGTACCCTGCGTACCCTCCGTGCCTTCCGTGTCTTCCGTGCCTTCCGCGGCGACGATGCGCCCGAGGCACAGGTCAAGGCCGAAGCGGCGCAGGGTACGCAGACGCCCGGTCAGCCGGTGGATCTCCGCGTCGCGGTCCATCGCCTCCCGGCCGGCACCGCCGGGGGCCCTGCGCGTGGCGTCCAGCCGGTCGGACAGTTCGGCGATCGTCTCCTCGAGGCACTTCGCGATGGCCGCGAAGTGCCGCTCGTCACCGGCGATCAGAGCCGGGTCGGCCTTGAGGGTGAGGCGGTCGGGAAGGTCGAAGGCACTGGTGCCGCGCGACTGGTCCACCGACGAAAGCACACGCACGGGGTGAGTCTCATTTCTGCAGGTCCGGGGTTGAGGAGAGTGATTCTGCGGTACACCGGGGGCCTTGCCGCAAGCCCCCCTGTGCGCTATAAGTTGTAAGTGGCGAGAGGTGAGTACACCTTCTCGCCCTTCTTTTTCGGCCGGCCCCGCCGCCGGTTTCAGGCACTGCCACCGCTCCCCGGCCCCCGGTGCTGCAATGGCCTCATGGCCGAGACGGTGTCCAGCACAGACGCTCCCGCCCCCATGCCCACCCCCACCCCCGCCCCGGTGTCCGGCACGGACGACGTGACCGACCTGATCGTCGTCGGCGGCGGTCCGGCGGGCTGCGCGGCCGTCCGTACGGCGGCCGGCGTGGGCATGCGCACGATCCTGATCGAGCCGGACGCGCTGTGCCGGACCCTCCACCGGATCCCGGCACTGGACAACGTCCTCGGGGGCTGGACGAGCGGCCCGGAACTCGCCGACTCCATCGCGGCGGAGATCAGGGCCACGGAGCTGTGCCGACTCGAACTGGGCAGTCGTGTCACGGATGTTCACGCCGACGACGACCGGGTCACCGTCACCGTCATCGCCGACATCACTGCCGACGTCACTGCCGACATCACCGCCGACGTCACCGTCGCGCCGGACGCCGGCCGGAGCGCGAAAGTGATCACGGCCCCGTTCGCGGTGATCGCCACCGGCGTGGTCCCGCTCCAGCCCCGCGACGTCGACTGGATCACCGCCCCGCGCGGGCTGAGGCTGCCCACGCTCCGGCAGGCGGACACGGCCGCCGACCTGGCATCCCGGACGATCCTCGTCCTGGGCGGCGACCGGCCGATCGGCACGTTCCTCCGCGCCCACCCGGCCACCGGCACCCGCCTCCTCGTCGCGTACCCCGAGACGGACGCGTACAAGATCGAGGAGATCCGCGACGACCCCCGCGTCACGCTCCTCCCCGTCGAGCACGTGGCGCTCACCCGGCACGGCCCCGAAGGGGCGACGGCGCAGCTGACGTGCCGGGACGGGGAACGGCGTACGGTCACGGCGGACGCCGCGTACGCGAGCATCGGGAGCGCGCCCACCGTCCCGGCCGGCTGCCTCGTCCGCGGCGCGGACGGCTACTGCCGGCCTGCGGACCAGCACCCCCGCGTCCTCGTGGCGGGCGACCTGCGCGCCGCCCGCTACCAGCGGATCATGACCGCCATGGGTTCGGGCGGCGAGGCGGCGCTGCGGGCGTACTACGCGTCCCTGACGCGTGAAGCATGAGGTACGAGCCCTGACGCGGGAGCCCTGACGTCCGAGCCCTGACGTCCGAGCCCTGACGCGGGAGACCCGCGCGAGAGCCCGCGAGAGTCCTAACGCGGGGCGACCCCACCGTCGTAGACGTTGTCCGGCGTGATGACCGCCGTGATCGCCCGGGCGAGCAGAGTGGACGGCTCCTGGCCCCCGACCTGGGAGTCGGTGTTGAGCATGAGGACCATGGTGGCCTTCTGCGAGGGCAGATAGACCGTCACGGTCTCGTAGCCGGGGATGGAGCCGTTGTGCCCGATCCAGCCGTCGGCGTCGAAGATCCCGAGGCCGTAGCTCAGGCCGGGGAAGCCGGTCGGCAGCGTCGCGAGGCGCTGTGCCTGCGTCTCGGGGCTGAGCAGCTCGCCGGTGGCGAGGATCCTGGCCCAGCGGCGCAGGTCGTGCAGGTTGGAGATCATCGCGCCGGCCGCCCAGGCCCAGCTGGGGTTCCAGTCGGTGGCGTCCGCGGTCGTGCCGTCCAGCGTCTGGTCGGTGTAGCCGCGGGCGTGCGGGTCGGGGAACTCGGGGCCCTCGGGGAAGAGCGTGTGCCGCAGGCGGGCCGGGCGGAGCACCCGCCGCTCGATGACGTCCTCGAGCCGCTGACCGGTGACCTTCTCGATGACGAGGCCGAGGAGGACGAGGTTGGTGTTGGAGTACTGGAACTGCGCGCCGGGCTTGAAGGTGTTCTTGTGCTTGAAGCCGTACGCGAGCGACTCCCGCGGGGTGAACGAGCGCTGCGGGTCGCTCAGCAGGTCGTGGACGAAGTCCGCGTCGGCGGTGTACGGGAAGAGGCCGCTGCGCATCTCGGCGAGGTGACGCAGGGTGATCCGGGGGCCGTTGGGGACGCCGCGGACGTACTTGGCGATGGGCTCGTCGAGGCCGATGCGGCCCTCGTCGACGAGCTTGAGCAGCGCGGTGACCGTGAAGGTCTTGGTCTCACTGCCGATCCGGACGAAGGTGTCGGTGAACATCGGCGCGCGGGTGACCTTGTCGGCGACCCCGGATGCGCGGACGTAACTCCCCTTGCCGGGCATCCAGATCCCCACCACGACACCCGGGATGCCGGCCTGCTTGCGGACGTCCGCGATCGTCCTGTCGAGCCGGGCGGTCAGCTCCGGCCCCAGGCCGCCGGGCGGACAGTCGTCGCCGTCCCGGTCGACGACGGCCGCGGCGTGGACGGCCGTGGCGGGGGTCGCCGCCATCGGCGCGAGCACGGAGGCCACGAGGACCGTCGCGGCGAACAATCGGCGATAGGGGGTACGTCGCATGTCGGCAGACCTCTTCCAGGGTCACGGTCAGGGACGGCCACATCACCACCGCCACCCCGCGCGCCGGTCCCGCGCCCCGCCCCACCGCCCGCCAAGTCCACTCGTTCGGCGCCACCGGGTCACCGGGGCGGCCCTGGGGTCCGGGCGGTCGCCGCCACGGCACCGGCCGCGCGTCCCCGGCCGCGCGTCACCGGCCGCGCGTCACCGGCCGCGCGTCCCCGGCGGTGCGTCGGCGGTGCGTCCGGCGGTGCGTCCTACGGCGCGCCCTGTGGTGCGTCCTGTGGTGCGTCCTGCGGCGCCGTCCTTCGCGCCCGGGCGGCACCCACGGAAATGCGCGCGCGGTGGAGGGCGGGCGGCTCGTAGGATCGCCGGCGGACGGGGCTCGTAGCGCAGCGGTCGTCGCGCCTCACTGCTCATGAGGAGGACGCCGGTTCGAATCCGGCCGGCCCCGTCCCCCTGCATCAACGGGATCAAGCACCTCGGCAACATGGTCGGGTCGATGCTCCCGGCGGACGTGTACTCCTGGGATTCCGCCCCGGTGACGGGTCCTCGCCTGGCACGCTTGCCGACGTGAGCTACGTCGTAACAGTGGAAGCGTGCCTGCCCGAAGACGCCGACGAGTTGGACGCGCTGCAACAGGTCGGCGCGTCCGCACTCCTGGAGCACGGCTTCGACGCGGTGGAGGGGATCGAGGGGCCCGACGGGGTCGAGGTGGACGTCCTCGAGACGATCGTCGCCGTCCACCCGCGCGGGTCGATCGTCAAGGTGTTCGTCCATGCTCCCTCCCTGGAGACCGCGGAGGACGCCGTCGGCTCCGTCGCCGCGGAGGTCCTGGAGCGCTCCGAGCTCCTCGCCGACTGGGTGGTCGAGAGCAGCGAGGTCAAGCTCCACATCGATCTGACGCGCGAGAGCCTGGAGGCCGCCGACGGGCCGGACGCGCCGCCCAGCGACCTCGGGGCCCGCCGCGCCCGTCACACGGCGGGGTCCGGCCCCGGCGGCGTCGCGCATCCCGCCCACGCCCTCGACGGCGCCGACGACGGGAGCGGGGACGACGACGAGGGCCGGGACGAGCTCGAGGTCCAGATCCGTGCCCTGGCCCCGCGCCTGATCTCCTTCGGCCCTCTCTTCTTCGGTGACACCGACACCGAGGACCAGGGCGAGGACCAGGGCGAGGACCGGGGAGAGCACCGGGAGCCTTCGGGAGGCGGTGCGACGGTCGCCATCGCCTCCGAGGCCGCCATCGCCTCCGAGGCCGCCGAACTGGCCGCCGGAGCCCTGGTCTACGCCTCGGAGGTCCTCATCGACGAGCTGTACGACGACGTCCAGACCCTCGCCGACGAGGAGACCAACGTCGCGGAGTGCCGGGCCGAACTGTGGCACCTCGCCGAGCTGCCGCCGCGCTACGGCCTCGCGTACGACGAACTCTTCGCGCGCCGCTTCCTCGTGACCGCGATAGCCCTGACCACCCGGTTCACCGACGGGAGCTTCCGCGAGCTCGGCTGCCTCGCGGAGGAGCTCGTACTGAGACTGCTCCTGCAGCAGGCGCACTCCACGCTCGACCTGTACGGGCTCCTCGGCGACGACGTCGCGGAGGCCCTGGGCCGCTTCGCCGACGAGGTGTACGAGGACACGGACTTCGAGTGGCTCTACGACGACGAGCGGGACGACGTCGAGGAGGACCCCGCCCTCGCCGGCGCGGGCGTCACCCCGCAGGCCATCGGCACGTGGTTCACCCCCTTCGACGAGGACCGCTACGTCCACCCGTACGCCGTCGACGAGGAGGCGGGCCGCCAGAGCACCCACGACTGACCCGCCCTCGGCAGGACGCTGTCGGCCGGGGGTGCCCCCGGCCCGCTCACTCGATGGTGTGAACCTCGGGTGCGGACGTCCGCGGCGCGCACCCGCGCGCAGGCGTGCGCTCCGGCGGTCGGGGCGGGGGACGCGTGCTGCGCGTGCGCCGGGTGACGGTGGCCGGATCCCTAGACTTCCCGCACATGTCGCTCTGGCTGCTCAATCAATTCAGCACCTTCACCCTGGCCGTGGTCACCGTCGGCGGAACCGTCCTCGTCGCGGTGGCCGGCAGCGTGCTGCTGCGCCGCAGGCACCCCTCGCTGGCCGACGGCGAGCACAACGACATGGTCGGGGTGACCCTGGGCATGTTCGGCGCCATCTACGGGATCATCCTCGCCTTCGTCATCGTGACCCTCTGGACGCAGTTGGAGAGCACGCAGACCATCGTGGCCTCCGAGGCCACCGACGTCGCGCTCATCGCCCGCGACGCCGCCGCCTTCCCGCCCCCGGTCCGTGCCCGCGTCGACGAGGCGCTCAGCGGCTACGTCCACTCCGTCGTCGAGGTCCAGTGGCCCCGGATGCGGGAGGGGCAGCCGAGTTACGGGGCCACCGCCGCGAAGCTCCAGACCGTCTACGACGTCCTCCAGGCGTACGACCCCAAGACCCCGCGCGAAGAGGTCTTCTACGAGGAGGCCGTCAGCCACCTCAACGGCGTGGCCTCGCAGCGCCGGGCCCGCCTGACCATGGCCGAACAGGAACTGCCTCCGCTCCTCCAGGTCCTCGCCTTCGGCGGCGCCCTCGTCCTGATCCCGCTCACCTTCCTGTACGGCATGCGCAAGCTGCGGATCCAGCTTCTCTTCGTCGCCTCCGTCGCCGCCCTGATCGGCTTCAGCCTGCTCCTGGTCTTCGTCCTCGACCGCCCCTTCGCGGGCGAACTCAGCGTGAGTCCGGCCCCGTACAAGGAGGGGGCACTGGAGCGCTACTGGTAGCGGGGGTTCGGGCCGGTCCCGTGTGCAGGACGCGGAAACGTTCGGGCGCCGCCGGATCCCGGTCGACGACCTGGACCGGCGGCCACGCCCACTGCCACACGCCGGTGCCCGGCGTGCGGGAGAACCGGATCCGCCCGCGGGTGCCCTCGACGTCGACGTGCGGCCAGGACGCCGCGATGCCCGCGCGGTCCGTGCCGTGGGCGCGCAGCAGCTCGGCGAGGACGGTGACGGTGTCGTAGCCCTCGAAGGCGACGAAGGACGGCGCTTCGCCCAGCCGCTCGCGCAGGGCCGTCCCGACGCGGGCGCCGAGCGGACCGAGGCGCTCGGGCAGATAGCGGAGGAACGGGATCGCGGCGCCGTCGTCGCCGAGCGACGTCGCCCACGTGGCGAACTCCGGCTGCCCGGCCGGGGCGCCGATCAGGATCTCGGCGAGGCGCCGGTCACGGCGGACGGCCCGGACGAGCGGCACGGCCGGCTCGGGGTGGCCCACGAGAAGGAGGAGGGCGGTGGCACGCCGGTCGACGAGGGCGTCGCACACCGCCGCGGGCGTGAGCCCGCCCATGTCGAGCGGGACGACGGTGCCGCCGCGAGGAGCGAGGTGGTCCCGCAGGACGCGGGTCCCTGACGCCCAGTAGACGCTCTGCTGGGCGGCGACGGCGATACGACGGTGACCCGCGGCCAGGAGGAAGTCCGCGTAGATCCGCCAGCCGTGGGACTGCGCGGGGGCGAGGCGCGCCACCCGGTCCGTCGGCTCGTCGGTGAGCGTGTCGAGGACGGCCGACGAGCAGAGGTACGGCAGGCCGAGCGCGTCGGCCCTGGCGGCAGCGGAGCGGGCGACGACGCTGTGATACTCCCCGGCCAGCGCGGCCACGCCGAGCCCGGCGAGTTCCTCCACGGCCGCCGCGGCCCGCTGCGGGTCGGCCGCGGTGTCCCTGACCACCAGTTCGAGCGGCCTTCCGCGGAGCGCGCCGGCCGGTCCGCTGCCGGCGATCCCTCCGGCGTCGTTGACCTCGCGGACGGCCAGCTCGAATCCGGCGAGCAGGTGCCGGCCGGCCTCGACCCAGCCGGGCGGGGTCAGCGGAACGAGAGCGCCGATCCGGAGGGGCGGTCCTTCGGTCGGAGCTGCTCCGGGCGTCGAGTGAGTGATCATGCCGGTCATTGCACCCGCCACCGTGTCCCGCGGGCAAGCGGTCAAGCGACCACCGAAAGGACGGGGAAGGCGTGGTCCCGCCAGATCAGGCGGGAGGCCTCCTCCGGGTAGGCGGTGACGACGGGGGAGGTGTCGAAGACCTGGACGAGCCGTCGCCCGGTGTCGTACGCGGGCCAGCCGGGGTCGCCGTGGGCGGCGAAGGACGTCCAGGCGGCGCGCATCAGGGCGGACAGGGCCTCGGCCTCCTGGGACGGTTCCTCACCGATCAGCACCGCGGGCTGCCCCCGGTCCAGGTTGCCGAAGACGAGGGGTACGTCGAGGCCGTGGCAGGCGCCGAAGGCGCCGCCCATGCCGGGCGCGGCCCACGTCAGCTCGTACACGTGGGTGCGGCCACCGGCGGCCGCCTGGGCCTCGGCGAGGTGGAGCGACGGCATGCGGAAGAGCCAGTCGGAGTGGACGAGTTCGTAGAGGTCGTCCGGGTCCGCCGTCGGAAAGGCCTCGCGGTACCGGCGCGGGCCGTCCGGGCCCGGGGCGAGGAAGCGGAGGGCGGCGGCCGCCTGCTCCTCGCTCACCTCTCCGAGCAGGCCGGTGACCGCGGTGAACAGCCGCTGCTCGTGGCGGGTGTGGCCGACGAGGAGCTCGACGTCACGGCCGGCGCCGTCGGACAGGGCCTGCCACGGTGTGGTGGGCAGGATGTCGCCGTCGACCACCGGCGAGAAGGGGATCGTCCGGTACGCGGGCCGGCCCCAGCGGTCCGCCCGCTCGGCCATCGTGGCACCGAGCGCGTCGCCCGCGGCCGGCAGGTCGTACGGGGCGACGCCGGACAGGTCGGCCACGGTGGGCCGCAGTCCGAGTTCGGCGGCGCAGGCCGCGGCGATGTCCGAGGCGAGGCCGGGGGAGAAGTACGTGCCCTGCACGCTCTGCGCGACGGCCCGGCGGAAGAGCCCGGCCGCCCGGTCCATCGCGAGCAGCGCGGCGACGGAGCCCCCGCCCGCCGACTGGCCGAAGACCGTGACCCGCTCGGGGTCGCCGCCGAAGGCCCGGATGTTGTCGCGGACCCACTCCAGGGCGGCGACCTGGTCGAGCAGCCCGCGGTTGGGCGGAGCCCCCTCGATCTGCCCGAACCCCTCGATGCCGACACGGTAGTTGAAGGTCACCAGGACCACGCCGCCGTCCCGGGCGAGGCGGCCGCCGTCGTACTCGGGGAGGCCGGACGTCCCGAAGACGTACGCGCCGCCCTGGATCCAGACCATGACCGGCAGCCCGGCGCCGGGGGTCGGCTCGGGCGACCAGACGTTCACCGTCAGCCAGTCGTCGCCCGGCGCCTCCCGCGACAGGGCGTCCATGCCGAAATGACCGGCCTGCGGAGGCGGCGGCCCGTACGACACGGCCTCCCGCACCCCGCTCCAGCTCCGAGCGGGCCGGGGCGCGCCGAAGCGCAGCGCGCCGACGGGGGGCGCGGCGAACGGGATGCCCCGGAAGACCGCCACCCCCGCCTCATGCGTACCGCGGACCACACCGGCCACTGAGCGGACCTCGGGGCGGGAACCGGCCGGCCGGGGCGAGGGGGCGGGCCGGGATGAGGGGGCGGGCCCGGTCGAGGGGGCGGGCCGGGATGAGGGGGCGGACCCGGACGACGGGGTCGGCTCGGTCGGCTCGGACGGGGTGACGGCCATCGCGACTTCTCCCGGACGGGTGAGCGGGCTCGTGACGAGCACGGACCCTTCGAATGATCCGCCGGGTCCGGAAGCCACGCCATCCGTTTTCGCCCACCGCAGCCGTGCCCGCGCTGGTCTGCCTCGCGGGCATGGCCGTCATCATGTACGCGCCGCGCCGCGCCGCGCGGCGACCGACCCCGGCCGTCGGCCGACGGCGCGTCGAGACGGGCGACCGCGACCGGTGTCCGCGACCGCGACCGGTGTCCGCGACCGCGACCGGTGTACGCGACCGGTGTACGCCACCCGTGTCCGCGACCGGCGACCGGCGACGGGCACCCGCGACCGCGACTGGCGACCGGCACCCGCACCCCCGACCCGCACCCCCGACCGGTGTCCACTGCACGCGTCAGGGATCCGCCAGGGATCCGGTTCCCGGCGTCAGAGGACCGTCAGCGTCACCGTCACAGGTCTCCGCACGCCTCCCGCCGGGTCTTCCCTTGTACCCGACGAGCCGCGAGAGGAAGGCGTGACGGTGCGAGGACGAGTCGTGGTCGGGACGAACGGATCCCTGGGCAGCCTGGCGGCCCTGCACGAGGCCGCGACCCAGGCCCGGGCGCGGGACGCGGAGCTGGTGGTCGTCCTGGCCTGGCAGCCGCCCGGCGGCGGCTCCGGCAGCAGGGCCTCCTGCGGGCCCTCCGTGCTCGCCGACTGCCGGGACGCGGCGGCCGGGCTGCTGCGCGAGACGCTCGAAGCCTTCGGCGTCTGCCGGCCGGGTGTGACTCCGGTCGGGCTCCTGGTCCGGGGCACCCCCGGTGTCGCCCTCGTCGACGCGGTCCACGACCCCGGCGACCTCCTCGTGGTCGGCACCGGCTCGCGCGGGCTGCTGCTCAGGGTCCTGCGACCGTCGGTGGCCCGACACTGTCTGGCGCACGCCCCCTGCCCGGTTCTCGCGGTGCCGCCCAGCCCCCTCCAGGCCGACCTGGAGCATCTGGACCGCCTCGCGGACGGCGGGAACCGGCCGCGGCCGGTTCCCGCCGCGGGGTTCAGGGCGTGGCGCGGACGATGACGAGTGAGCCCTCGTACGTCGGTCGAGTGCGCAGGTTGCCGAAGCGCCCGTCCCAGGTGCCCGACGTCAGGTCGTGGCGCAGGGCGCGGTCGAAGCGTTCGCGGACGCCGTCGTCGACGAAGCTCCAGGCGGAGCAGGCCTGGCGGGCCGCAGGGTCGAGGAGCATCTCGGGGCGGCCGTAGTACGCCTCGTTGAAGGCGTCGGTGCAGTCGAGGGGGATCGGTACGGCCTCGACCGCGCACGATCCGCCGAGCGCGGCCGCGATCTCGTCGACGGGCGGGTGGCGGCGGGCCTCCGTGTCGAGGACCTCGGGCGCGTAGTCGTACAGCCAGAAGTCCCGTACCGTCGCCGGGTCGCAGGTGAGGACCACGACAGGGCCGCGGGTCACCCGGCGTACCTCGCGGAGACCGGCGGTCGCGTCGCTCCACTGGTGCACGCTGAACAGCGTCATCGCGGCGTCGAACTCGCCGTCGGCGAACGGCAGGTCCTCGGCGACCGCGTCGACGGCCCGGGTGAGGCGGAGCGGTCGCCGGGCACGCATCGACGCGGACGGCTCGACGGCCGTCACGGCGTCGGCGACGTCCTCGTACGATCCGGTGCCCGCACCGACGTTGAGCACGTTGCGGGCTCCGCCGAGGGCGTCGGCGACGAACTTGGCGACGCGTTCGTCCGGCCCGCGGTAGCCCGACGAGCCGCATCCGGTCGTGCGGTCGTCGACATCGTGGGCGCCGCCGTCGTACGGACGTGCCTTCATCAGCCATACCTCGCCTCGTGAGCAGGAACAGCGGGGCTGGTCGGAACGTGGGCGACGGTGTCATCGCCCGGCCGCCGCCGCTCCGCCCGTCGCTCGCACCATCCTGCATCTGCTGGCCCGATCCCACAATTGATTCGCGAATGCTTGGTGGATCACCCGTATCGGCATGCAAATGTGATGTGGAGGATTGGAGGTACCGACAGTGTCGGCCGTGTCGGCGGCGTCGATGCCGCGGCAACGGCGGCCGGTGCCGGTGCCGGTCAGTCGCGGCGCAGGGCCCGGGCCAGGAAATGCCCCGCGGCGTCCTCGTACTCTTCCAGGCGCCAGCCCGTCGACTCGAGGGCGGGCCGGAGGTTGTGCTCGGCCAGGAGGTCGTCGGGGTCGAGCGGGCGGTCGTGGCGAGCCGCACGCTCGGCGCGGCCCGAGGGGTGGAACAGGATCAGCACGGCGTCCGGGGCGCTGACACGGGCCCATTCGAGGAGCGTGGTCCGGGGGTGGGGGAGGTGGTCGAGGAGGCCTGCCGAGAAGATCCCGTCGACGGAACGGCGGGGCAGCGGGAGCCTGTTGCAGTCGGCCGCGAGGAGTTGGCCGTGACGGGTCCGGCCGTGCCGGGCTGCGGAGGCCAGCATGGCCGGCGTGACATCGATCCCCAGCACCCGGCCGGCCTGCCCGACCTGGGCCCGCAGTGCGGGCATCGCGCGTCCGGTGCCGCATCCGAGGTCCAGTGCCCGGTCCCCCGGCCGCAGCCGCATCCGGGTGACGGCGGACTCGTAGGCGGGCGCCTGGTAGGCGAAGCGACCCTCCCAGTCGTCGGCCCGGCGGGTGAAGAAGGCCCGGGTCGCGGTGTGTTCGGCCCGGACGGCCACGAGCGCGGCCCACCGGCGCAGCAGCCGCTCGCCCCACGGGCCGAGCGTGGCGTCGGTCGGGAAGCGCACGCCCCAGGCGCCGGACCCCAGACGGAAGGCCTGCTCCGGGTGTCCCGCGCAGGTGGCGAGGACGACGGCGCCCGCGGGGAGGAGAAGCGGGTCGCCGGCCGGTCGCCGCTCCGGCGGCGGGCTCCCGATGTCGACGAGCAGCGGGTCGGCCTCCGCGGCCGGCGTCAGCGTCACCGGGCAACCCGGATCGGCGGAGGGGACGTCGTGGCTGGGGGCGGACGGGGCGGCGATTCCCGCCAGCAGTCGCGTGCCGCTACCGAGTGCCAGAACAGGCACGTCCGCCGCGAGGGCTTCCCGGAGCAGGGCGTGCTCGGCGGTGGCCGGAAACGGCGGTACGGAGAGGACGAGCAGGCCCTCGACCTCGCTCAGGTCGACGGGTCGGTCGTCGCCGTCCGCGGTGACGCGTCCGACGGCCAGACCGGCTTCGGCCAGCACCTTGCCGACGTCGGCCGGAACCCCGGTCGACGCGTGCTTCCCCATGACCACGACCGCCATCACGCGCTCCTCACCTGCAAACCGGTCCGGGCGTCCTGCGCGCCGAACACCGCGAACAGCGCGCAGGACCCTCCTGGTCCGGCTGTTCCCGACGGCGAGAGCCACTCCGTCGCCGGGGCCGGTGCGAGCAGTGAATCAGCCACCACCCCGGCGTGACGACTGGATACAGACACAGAAACGGGCCTCGGAGGCCGAGGCCGGTACAGCGGATCATCCAAGAGGGGATCAGGCCCCTATGTATCACATCTGCAAGGTGATGTCGGGATCAAGTCTTGCTGATGCGGGATGCGGGATGCGGGATGCGGGATGCGGGGTGAGGGATGCGGGATGCGGGATGCGGGGTGAGGGATGCGGAGCGCGGGATGCGGAGCGCGGCGAAGCTCCGCGTCCCGCGCACGGGTTTCTGGAGGGTCGAGAATGATGCCGGCGCAAGGCGGGCGCACCGCGGGCGTGAAATCGGGGAGGCGGCGCGGTATTTCCGGTCCGAATCGCGAGGGGAGTCGGTGAAGGAATTCCCATTCCCGGACCGGCGGGGTGAAACGGCCCGCTGGACCGGCGACTTCGGCTGTCCGTCCGATACGCGAGGAGATTGCGCCCATTCGGCTGGTGAATGCGACGCGTCTTATCTGGCGGAATTCCCCCTCCGGTACGGTCGGTGATGATGCAGGTCACAGCAGTGGCGCCTGTTCCCGTTCCGGCTTTTGCGAGGCGTGTTCTCCATGACCCTGTCCATTCGTAACCAGCTCCCCGGCACCGTCACGTCCGTCACCGCCGGTGAGGCGATGGCCTCGGTGAAGGTGCGCCTGGCCGGTGGCCAGGACATCACCGCCGCGATCACGACCGACGCCGTCAAGGACCTCGGCCTGGCCGCGGGTTCGGCGGTCAAGGCGCTGGTGAAGTCGACCGAGGTCGCCCTCGCGACCGGCCCGGTGGAGGGCATCTCCATCCGCAACCAGCTCGCGGGCTCCGTCACCGAGGTGGCGACCGGTGGGGCCATGGGCTCGGTGAAGGTCTCCGTGGAGGGCGGCGAGCTGACCGCCGCGATCACCAAGGACGCCGTCGAGGACCTGGGCCTGAACGCCGGCACCTCCGTCGTCGCGCTGATCAAGTCGACCGAGATCTCCCTCGCCTCGGCCTGACCCGCGGGCACGTTCCGGTGCGTCGCCCCCGTGCGTCCGCGGCTCACGCCTGCCCCGCACCGGATGTGAACCGATCGGTGCGCGAGGGACATCCGGCCCGCGGTGACCGGAAACACCGGCGGCCGACAGTCGGGACCATGCTGCACGCACCTCGTACGGCCCCGGTGGCGGCGTCCACCCCGCCCGTACCGTCTCCGCCCGCGCCGTCACCCGCCGTACCGTCTCCGGCCGTGGCGCCGCCGTCGACGGCACCGCCCCGCGCGGTGTCGTGGGAGGAGGCCCGGACCAGGGCGCATGACGCCGGGCGGCCCTCGGCCGGGCGGCCGGTGCCCCTGCGGGAGGCCCTCGGGCGGACCCTCGCCGAGGACCTGCGCACCCGCCACCCCCTCCCGGCCTTCGACACGGCGGCCATGGACGGATTCGCCGTCGCCGCCGGACCGGGGCCCTGGACCGTCCGAGGGGCCGCCCGGGCGGGGGCGCCGTGGCCGGGCGCACTCGGGCCGGGCGACTGCGTGGAGATCTCCACCGGCGCGTGCGTCCCAGCGGGAGCGCACGCCGTGCTGCCCGTGGAACTCGCGTCGGTCTCCGGCAGCCGGGTGTCGGGAGACGCGCACCCCTCGGGCCGTCACGTGCGGAGGGCCGGCGAGGACGCCGGAGCGGGGGAGTGCCTGGCCCCCGCCGGAACCCAGGTCGGTCCGGCGCTGATCGGGCTGGCCGCGGCCTGCGGTCACGACGTCCTGACCGTGCGGCCCCGGCCCCGGGTCGGCGTCCTCGTCACGGGCGACGAGCTGGACCGCACGGGCGTCCCCTCGGCGGGGCGGGTGCGCGATGCGCTCGGGCCGCTGCTGCCCGGCCTGATCGACCGACTCGGGGGCGAGACGGTCGCGTTGCGGTACGTACCCGATCGTCCCGCCGCCCGCCTGACGGAGGAGCTGGCCGGCCTCGGTGACGTGGACGTCGTCGTGGTCACCGGCTCCACGTCGGTCGGAGTGACCGACCGGCTGCGGCGGTTGCTCGCCGACAGCGGCGCCCGCATGCTCGTCGACACGGTCGCCTGCCGGCCGGGCCACCCCATGCTGCTGGCCGAACTCCCCTCCGCCGGAAGGCTGGTGGGGCTGCCGGGCAACCCGTACGCCGCTCTCGTCGCCGCCCGTACCGTCCTCGGCCCGCTCCTCGCGGGCCTGTCGGGGCGCGCGCTCGGCACGCTTCCCCGGATGCCCGTACGGGGGCGGCTGCGGGCCGCACCCGGGCTCACCCGCGTGGTGCCCGTGTCGTGGGCCGACGGCGAGGTCGGGATCGTCGAAGGCCATCGCGCGGCCTTCCTGCGCGGTGCGGCGGTGGGCGACGCGCTGGCCGCGATCGGCCCGGAGTGGACCGAGGGCGACCTCGCACCGCTGCTGCTCCCGGGGGCGTAGCCGAAGGGGGACCCGCCCTCAGGACCTCGGCCGCCGCTGCCGGCCGCCCCAGGTCCGTCACAGGGGCACGATCGTCGCCTCCGTCGCCTTGACGCTCGTCCAGACGGACACCCCGTCGGCGAGGCCGAGTTCGGCCGCCGACTGGGGCGTGATCTCGGCGACGAGGTCAGGGGCGCGGTCGGAGGTGATCAGGACCCGCAGCCGGCTGCCGCTCGCCGTGATCTCGCGTACGGTTCCGGGCCAGACGTTACGGGGGCTGCCCTCCGGCTTCTCGCGGTGCACGGACACCGCCTCGGGCGCGACGATCGCGAGCGCGGGGGTGCCGGGCTCCGGCGGGTCGGTCGCGACCAGGGTGCCGCCGCCGTCCAGCGCGAGACCCTCCGGGGTCGCCGTGCCCGGCCAGGCGTTGCGGCCGAGCATGCGGGCGACCCAGGGGGAGCGGGGGTGCCGGGTGACCTCGACGGGGGCCGCGTCCTGGAGCGCCCGGCCCTCGTCGAGGACGAGGACGCGGTCGGCGAGCGACACCGCCTCGACCGGGTCGTGGGTGACGATCAGACAGACGCCGCCGAAGCCGCCGAGATGGGTGCGCAGGGTGTGGCGTACATGGGCGCGGGTGGTCTGGTCGAGCGCGGCGAGCGGTTCGTCGAGGACGAGGAGCCGCGGCCGCGCGGCCAGCGCCCTGGCCAGGGCGACGCGCTGGGCCTGCCCGCCGGAGAGCTGGGTCGGCCGGCGATGGGCGAGCGGGCCGACTCCGAGCCGGTCGAGCCAGGTCTGTGCCTCGCGGCGGGCCTCGGCCCGCGCGACGCCTTGGGCACGGAGTCCGTACGCCGTGTTGGCGAGGGCGCTCATGTGCGGGAAGAGCGCGCCGTCCTGGGGGACCCAGGCGACATGCCGTCGGTGCGGGGGCAGCGCGGTGACGTCCTCCTCGCCGAGCCGCAGTTCGGCGTGGGCGCGCGGGGTGAGGCCGAGGAGGGCGCGGAGCAGGGTCGTCTTCCCGGCGCCGTTGGGGCCGACGACGGCGATGGTGGTGCCGGGGTCGGCGGCCAGGGTGAGCCGGGTGAAGCCGGTGACGTCGGCGTGCAGCGCCCAGCGTTCGGCGTCCTTCGCCGTGGCGGGCGCGGGACGGGCATCCCCGCCCGAGACCGGCAGGTCACCCTGCGGGACCGGCGCGGGCTCCTCGGGCCCGGCCGCCGGGGCGGGGCGGGGGCGGCGGTCCGAAGGCGTCCCCGTCCACCTGCCGCGCAGGGCGATCAGTACGCCCATGGCGATCGCGAGGAGCAGGAGCGAGACGGAGGTGGCTGCCTCGGGCTCCTCCTGGAGCAGCAGGTAGACCTGGAGCGGCAGTGTCTGCGTCGTTCCCGGCAGGTTCCCGGCGAAGGTGATCGTGGCGCCGAACTCGCCCAGTGCCCGCGCCCAGGTGAGGGCCGCGCCCGCGATCAGGCCGGGCGCGACCATCGGCAGCGTGACGGTGAAGAAGACCCGTACCGGCGAGGCGCCGAGCGAGGCCGCGGTCTCCTCGTACCGCGGCCGCAGCCCGCCGAGCGCGCCCTCCAGGCTGATGACGAGGAACGGCATCGCGACGAACGTGGCCGCGATCACCGCCCCCGACGTGTGGAAGGGGAAAGTGATGTCGAAGGTGCTCTCGAACCAGGGCCCGAGGAGCCCGCGCCGGCCGAAGGCGAGCAGCAGCGCCACACCGCCGACCGTCGGCGGCAGCACCATCGGCAGCAGGACGAGGGAGCGGACGAGCGCCTTGCCGGGGAACGGCACGCGGGCCAGCAGCCAGGCGAGCGGCACGCCGAGGACCAGGGAGAGCCCCAGCGCCCAGAACGACACCACGAGGGAGAGCCTCAGCGCCTCGACCGTGCCCGGTGAGCGCAGGTGGTCGGCGAGTTGGCCCCACTCCGTCCGGACGAGGATGCCGAGCAGCGGCAGGGTCAGGAACGCCACGGCCAGGAGCGCGGGCAGTGCGAGAGTCAGGGGCGGCCGGGTGCCGGCCGTACGTACGCCTGCTCGTTTCATCGTTGACCCCGAAGACATGAAGGAGGAGGGCTGTCCGTTCCCCCGGGACGGACAGCCCTCACGATCTGGTGATCCCGGACGGTTACGGCTTCTGGAAGCCGGCGTCCTGAAGGATCTTCTGGCCTTCGGGCGAGGAAAGCCAGGCGACGAACGCGGCGGCCGCCTCGGCGTTCTCGGAGTCCTTGATCGTGGCGGCCGGGTACTTCGCGATGGCGTTCTGGTCGTCGGGGATCTCGACGGCGTCGACCTTGTCGGCGGCGCTCGCGGCGTCCGTCTTGTAGACGAGGCCGGCGTCGGCCTCGCCGAGCTCGACCTTGCTGAGGACGGCGCGCACGTTCGGCTCCTGGGAGACCGGCTTCACCGTGACCTTCTGGGCGTCCAGGATCTGCTTGCTGTACTTGCCGGCGGGGACCTCGGGGGCGGCGAGGACGACCTTGAGCTTGGTGTCGGCCAGGTCCTCGAGGCCGTCGACCTTGAAGGGGTTGCCCTCGCCGGTGGCGATGACGAGCCGGTTCCTCGCGATGATCGCGGGGGTGCCGGTGTCGGCCTTCACCTTGTCCATGCTCTTGGTGTCGGCGGTGACCAGGACGTCGGCGCGCGAACCCTGCGAGACCTGGGCGACGAGCTCCTGCGAGCCGGCGAAGGAGAAGGTGACCTTCGTGCCCGGGTGGGACTTCTCGTACGCCTTGCCCGCCGTCTTGAAGACGTCGGTGAGCGAGGCGGCGGCGAGGACGATCAGGTCGGCCGCGGGCGCGCCGCTCGCGGAGCCGGTGGCGGAGGCGGACGCCGAGCCGGAGGGGCCGGCGGCGTCCGCCTTGGTGTCGTCGCTGTTCCCGCAGGCCGCGAGCGGCGCCAGCAGGGCCGCGGTGAGCACGGCGGCGGCGGTACGGCGTCTGGCGGGGGTGAGGGTGAGAGACATGAGGGTCTGGACTCCTTGATGGGAACGGAAGATGCGGTGGGAGGCGGCCGCGCCGACGGCCGAGCTGCGCGGTACTGCGTGAGGGGTGGTCAGGTGCGATCGATGTGCACGCTGGTCGACTTCACGCGGGCGGTGGCCTGCATGCCGACTTCCAGTCCCAGTTCCTCCACGGCCTCACGGGTGAGGAGGGAGACGAGCCGGTGCGGACCGGCCTGGATCGTGACCTGGGCCGCGACGTCGCCGAGCCTGATCGCCGTGACGATCCCCGGGAACGCGTTGCGCGCCGAGGTGTACGACGCGTCGTCGTCGTAGCCCTGCGCGATCTCCACGGAGAACTCCGCGAGCGACTTCCCGTCGATGACACGCCGACCGCTCTCGTCGCGGTGGGTCGCAACCCTCCCCGCGTCCGCCCAGCGCCGCGCCGTGTCCGGGCTGACGCCCAGCAGACGAGCGGCCTGCCCGATCGTGTAGGACTGCATATGCGACACCGTAGGCCGTGTGCGATCTCATCTGCAACAAAGTCGTGGGACTCTCCATCGCGAATGAGAGGGCGGTTGGAGGAAGTGACGAGAGAGGTCGACGATGTCACCGGGTGATACGCGGGTCTCAGACCTCGGACCTCGCCTGTCGGTCGAGGGCGAGCCAGACGCGGTCGCGGGTCACCGGCAGCTCGGTGAAGCGGATGCCCGTGGCGTCCCGCAGGGCGTTGGCGAACGCCGGGCCGACCGGGTTGAACGGGCTCTCGCTCATGGACTTCGCCCCCAGCGGGCCGATCGCGTCGGACGTCTCCGTGAAGTGGACCTCGGTACGGGGGACGTCCGCGTACTGGGGAAGCCGGTAGCGGCGGAAGGCGGCCGTGGTGACCTCGCCGCGTTCGTCGAGCCGCACGGTCTCGAAGAGGGTCGCGCCCAGCGCCTGGGCGACCCCGCCCTCCACCTGGCCGCGGCACTGCATCGGGTTCATGACCTTGCCGGCGTCGGCGGCGTGCACGCTGCGCAGGATGCGGATCTCGCCGGAGCCGGGGTCGACGGCGACGCGGAACCACTGGGCGTTGAAGGCCACCGAGCGCGGCGAGCCGCCCCAGTGCCCGTCGGCCGCCAGCTCCTCCGCCGCGCCGAGCGCGTGACCCGCCTCGTACAGCTCCTTCAGGGTCACCGTACGGCCGGCGCAGTCGACGGACTCGGCGCCGAGCACGCACAGGTGGCGTGCCACGCCGGAGTGACGGGCGGCGAGGGTCCTGAGCCGTTCGGCGAGGGAGGTCGCGGCGAGCAGGACGGCCTTGCCGGCGACGACGGTGCCGGCGGAGCCGAAGGCGCCGGTGTCGTGGCGGACGACGTCGGTGTCGGACTGACGGACGGTGAGGCGGTCCTCGGTGGTGTGGAGGGCCCCGGCGGTGATCTGCTTGTGGACGGTGGTGGTGCCGTTCCCGAACTCGGCGGTGCCGACGGCGATGTCGTACGTGCCGTCCTCCAGGAGCGACACGCGGGCGTCGGCGTAGTGGCCGCCGGGCGGTCCGGTGGCGATCATCGCCATCGCGGTGCCCTGGCCGACCAGCCAGCCCGCCGGTGCCTCCTCGGCGCTGCGGTCCTCGGCCAGCGCCTTCCGGACGACCGACAGACACTGGTCGAGGCCGTAGGAGGCGATGTACAGGTCCTCCTCCTCGCCGATCGGGCTGTGCATGCCCTCGCCCGGCCCGATGATGTTCTTCTCCCGGAGGACGAGGGGGTCCATGCCGAGGCGGCGGGCCAGTTCGTCCATGACGGACTCGACGGCGAAGGTGACCTGGCCGAGGCCGTAGCCGCGGAAGGCGCCCGCCGGGACGGCATTGGTGTAGACGGAGAAGGCGTCGACCTTCTTGTGCGGGGCGCGGTAGACCGCGAAGGACTCGCCGACGCTGTGGAACATCACCGCGGGGCCGTGGTTGCCGTACGCGCCGGTGTTGGACACGACCCGCATCTGCACGGCGGTCAGCGTCCCGTCGGCGCGGGCACCCACCTTGATGCCGATGGTGAACGGGTGCCGGGTGGTGGCCCCGTAGAACTGCTCGGCCCGGGTGTACTCCAGCTTCACCGGCCGGCGCAGCTTCAGCGCGGCCAGCGTCACGATGTCCTCGGTGAGCATCTCCTGCTTGCCGCCGAAGCCGCCGCCGACCCGGCCCGCGACCACGCGCACCTCGTCCTCCGGCAGGCCGTACAGCGCGCACAGGGCCCGTCGGGTCAGGAACGGGGTCTGGGTGGAGGAACGCACGGTGAGGCGCTCGCCCGTACCGGCCCCCTCGCCGTCCTTCGGCTCGAAATAAGCGACGCAGCCGTGGGTCTCCAGGCTGGCGTGCTGCACGCGCTGGGTGCGGAAGGTCTCCTCGTACACGACGTCGGCCTCGGCGAAACCCCGCTCGACGGAACCGATCTCGCCGTGGACCTCGCCGGCGACGTTGTTCTCGACCCTGGCGATCCGCACCTCCGGCCCCTTGCCCGCGTGCAGGACGGGGGCGCCGGGACGCATCGCCTCCTCCGGGTCGGTGACGTACGGGAGTTCCTCGTACGTCACCTCGACGCGCCGGCAGCCCTCCTCGGCGGCCTGCTCGCTGTCGGCGACGACGGCGGCGACCCGCTGCCCGACGTACCGGACGACGTCGTCCAGGACCCGGGTGTCGTCGGGGTCCTCGGTGGGATGCTCGTGCCGGGCGGAGGAGTACAGGGTCGCCGGTGCGTCCTCATGGGTCAGTACGGCGTGGACGCCGGGGACCCTGAGCGCGGCCGAGGTGTCGATCGCGAGGATCCGGGCGTGCGGGTGCGGGGAGCGCAGCAGCTTCATGTGGAGCAGGCCCGGCACCTCGACGTCGAAGGTGTAGCGGGCGGTGCCGGTCACGACCTGCGGTCCCGCCGGGGCGGCGACGTTGCGGCCCACCGCCTGTCCCGCGCAGGGCCGTTCGGTGTGCTTCACACCGCGGACTGCGTCCTCGATCGCCCGGTAGCCGGTGCAGCGGCAGATGTTGCCCTTGAAGGCGCGGGGGAGATCGTCGAGCTTGCCGTCGTCGTGCGCGGAACCCCGCTCGGCTTCCAGCGCGGCGGTCGTCATCAGGAAGCCGGCCGTGCAGAAGCCGCACTGGTACCCCTGCGCGTCGAGGAACCTCTGCTGTACGGGGTGGAGTTCGCCGTCCCGGGAGGCGAGCCCCTCCACCGTGGTGACGGACCGGCCCCCGGCCCGCACGGCGGGGTAGAGGCAGCTGTGCACGGGCGCCCCGTCGACGTGGACCGTGCAGGCCCCGCAGTCCCCGGCGTCGCAGCCCTTCTTCACGCCGAACCAGCCGCGCTCGCGCAGATAGGTGCGCAGACACTGGCCGGAGCGCGGCTCGGCGTCGAACGGGCGTCCGTTGACATGGAGTTCGAAGCTCATCGGGCACCTTCCTCGGAGTCGTGGGGTGTGGTGGGCGCGGTCAGTTCGCGGCGGACCTCCTCGGCGAGGCGCAGGCCCATGTGCCGCCGCCACTCGGGCAGTCCGTGGATGTCGTCGAACCACTCGGATCCGGACACCGCGCTGTCGATGGTGGTCCGGAGGTGCTCCGCGGAGGGCGGCAGCGGGAACCAGAACCGGAACGGGCGGGTGGTGGCCGCGGTCACCGTCACGGCGAGCGAGCCGTCCACCGGATCGAGCGCCCCGATCACCAGGGCGCCGGACCGGCCGAGTCCGTACAACGACGCCTGCCGGAAGGCCGTACGGCAGTCCAGCGCGCGTCCGGGCAGCGTCACCGAGCGCAGCAGCTCCCCGTCCGCGAGGTCCTTGACGCCCGCGCCCCGGATGAAGTCGGCCACCTTCACCTCCCGCGTGGAGCCGTCCTGCGCCTGCAGCAGACAGCTGCCGTCCAGGGCGGCGGTGAGCGAGATCATCGGCCCGGCCGGGAGGCCGTTGCAGAGGTTCCCGCCGACGGTGGCCATGTTCCAGATCTTGAACGAGGCGAGGAAGGCCCGGCAGCACTGCTCGAAGAGCGGTGCCGCCGGGGAGCCGAGGGAACGCCGTCCGAAGCGGGACAGCTGGGTGATCGTGCAGGTCGCCGCGATCTCCAGCGAGCCGTCCGTGTGACGCGTGAGGGGCTCCCAGCCCATCCGGCTCAGATCGACCAGCCGCCGCAGGTGGGGCTGGGGCTCGGAGAACAGGTACGTCCCGCCCCCCAGCCACGCGTCCCCGGGACGCCAGGGCTCACGCAGACGCGCGTCCCTCACGTCCGTGATCGTGTTCAGATCCATCCCCACCACTGCCTTCCGACCGGTGCCTTCAGGCCAGTGAAGCCCGGCGGGGACCTGCCGCACGACTGGACGGGAACCCGGAAAACATCTACCTCCCGTCGCCCCGTGCTGGACGATCAACCAAGAACGGTTCTCAGCCTTTACCTTGGCATCTACGATGCATCGACTCGCATTCGCCTCGTGAATGTGAGTGCGGGCCACTCCCGCGACCGCGCAAGGAGCCACGCATGCACGTCGACCACCTCCTCCGCCTCGACCGTCTGGACCTCTCCCTCGTGTGGGGCGACCGGTCGCTCCTCGGCCAGGAGATCGCCGGGGTCACCGCGACCGACCTGGAGGACCCGGAGCGCTTCCTCCAGCCGGGCGAGGTCGTACTGAGCGGACTCGTGTGGTGGACCCCGGACGGCACACCCGCCAAGACCGACCACTTCGTGTCGGCCCTGCGCCGGGCGGGAGCGGTGGCACTCCTCGCGGGCGAGGAGACCCACGGGCACGTGCCGCGCGAACTCGCCGACGCCTGCCGCAGACACCGCGTCGCCCTGATCGCCGTACCCCCGCACACCAGCTTCCGGGACATCACCGAAGCCGTGTACCTGCGGCAGTGGGGCGACCTCAGCCGCCGCCCCACCGGGCACCACGCCCTCCCGGAGAACGTCCGCCTCGACCTCGACCGCGCCCTGGAGACCGGCGCGCCGGTCGGTGAGCTGCTCGACCGCGCCTTCGCCCATCTCGGTTCGCCCGCCTGCCACTTGATCACCGCCAGCGGCCGCACCGTCACCCGTACCGGCGGCGCGCCGGAGCTCCCCGTCCGGGCGGCCGCGGAAGCCCTGCGCGGCGGGCAGGGCACCACGCTGCGCGTCGAGGCCGAGAGCACGGACTTCGACACCTGGTACCTGCACCTGCCCGAGGCGGGGCAGGTGCCCCCGCGGGTCCTCCAGGAGATATCCGAACTCCTGGGCCGTCACCGCCGCCGCCTGGACCGGCAACGGGCGGCACGCGGCCCCGCCGCCGCCCTGCTGGTGGAGGCCATCGGCGCCCTGCGCGTCGACACCGACCGGCTGCGGGGCGCGCTGGCCTCCTGCGGTCTGGGCGACCGGACGGCGTACACGGTGGTCGTCGCGTCCCTGGAGCCGAACGGAGACGCCGGCGCCGACGGCATCGCCGCGCTCACCGAGGCGCTCGGTCATCTGACGTCCGTCGCGTTCGCCGTCGCTCCGTGCGCCGGAGACGAGGTGGCGGCCGTCCTCGCCCACGAGGCCGCCGCCGAGACCGCCGCCGCCGACATCGCCGACGCCACGGGGGACCGCCTGCGCGAGGTGTGGCCCCTGGTGCGGGCCTGCCGTCCGGAGAGCACCTGGCAGGCCGGCCTGAGCACACCCGTCACGACGCCGACCGAGCTGAACACCGCGCTGACGCAGGCCCGTTACGCCCTCGCGGCGGCCCGCGCCGCGACGCCTCCGGCTCCACGGGTCGCCGGGCTCCGCGACCTCGACGGCCTCGCCCTGCTGCTCGGCGGCATCCCCGACGCCGTACGGGAGGTCTACCGCGAGACGGTCCTCGGACCCCTGCTGAACGGCGGGCGGTCGGGGACCATGCTCCTGGACACCCTGGAGGTCTTCCTGGCGCACGACTGCTCCTGGACGCGGACCGCCGAGGCCCTGCACATCCACGTGAACACGGTCCACTACCGCGTCGAACGCATCGAGACCCTCACCGGCCGGGACCTCGCCCGCCTCGACGACCGGGTGGACCTGAGCGCCGCACTCCTCTGCCGCTGACCCCGCGCGAGGGCCGCGGCCGTCACGGCAGGTCGATGTGCACGCTGGTCGACTTCACCCGCGCCGTCACCGTGACCCCGACGTCGAGCCCCAGCTCCTGGACGGCCTCCCGGGTCACCAGGGACACCAGCCGGTGCGGCCCGGACTGCACCTCCACCTGCGCGGCCACGTCGTCGACGCGCACCCCGGTGACGATCCCCACGAAGGAGTTCCGCACCGAGGTCGACACCTCGTCCTCGGGAACGGCGTGCAGCCCGGCCCCGCGCTCCTGCGCGAAGCGCGCGAGCCCGACCCCGTCGATCACCCGGTTGCCCGAGCCGTCCCGGTCCATGCGCAGCCGACCGCCGTCCGCCCACCGGCGAACGGTCTCCGAACTCACTCCGAGCAGCCGCGCGGCCTGCCCAATGCTGTACGACGGCACACCCGCACTCTAGGTCACACCGGAGCCTCCGCGTCGCGGGCGTCGCCACTGGGTTCGGGGTCGGTGGCGATACCGGACGCGGCGGGCGACGAGCGTCTGGACACCCTGCAGAACGTCATCGCCACGGGCCGGGCCGGGCTGCTGTCCGTCGTCCCGGGGCGCACCACGACGCTCAGGGCGAACGGCCGGGCCTGTGTCTCCACCCGCCCGGAGCTGCCGGCGCAGTTGACCGCGGTGGGCAGGCCGCCGGCCAGTGCGCTGGTCGTGGGGGTCGAGGAGGTGCGGAGGCGGACTCGCTGAAGTGCCGGTACGAGTGACGGGCTGAACGCAGCCGGCCGGGGAGGCGATCAGCGGCACGACGTGGGCCCGCTGCTCCGCCGCGACCCGTCGCCCCGGTTACGGGTGCCTGGCGCCGCCCGCCTCTGTTTCACGAGGGTCGGCGGCAGGCGGGTTCCCCGCCCGCGGTTCCCGCCGCAGTTCTCTCCGCAGGGCGCGCAGCGCGGCGCGTTCCTCCGCGCGTCGCCGCAGCCAGGCACGCCGTCGCCTGCGCGTGACGAAGAGGAGAAGGGCCAGGGCGAGGACGCCGGCGGCGGCGAGGGCGGCGACGAGCCAGGGGAAGAAGGACAGCCGGACCGTGTCGCTGTCCACGGTCTTCGCCGCGCCGCCGGGAACCGTGGCGGTCACCGAGGCGGTGACCGCGCGGCGGCCGAGAGCGGGAAGGCCGGTCACGCGGCCGGTGATGGTGGCGCTTCCGCCGGGGATCACGTAGATCCCCGTGGGGGTGAGCGGGACGGTGCGCGGGGAGCCGCCGCCGGTGATGCGCAGCGTTCCGGCGAAGGTGTAGAGGACGTTGCCCGTGTTGCGTACGGTCACGGTGAACTCCTCGCCGTCGCCCGCGGGCCGGTGCTCCAGTTCCGTGAGGGAGACCTGGAGGTCGGCGGTGCCGGGGACGGTGAGTTCGACGAGCCGGGCGATACGGGTCTCGGTGTTCACCCCGCCGCTGACCGCGGGGGTGCGCAGCGCGGTGACCAGGCTGCCGAGATAGCTCCCCGGCGGGGTGCCGGCGGGGACCGCGAGGGAGAAGCGGACCGTGGCGCGGCTCTTCGGCCGCACGGTGACGGTGGCCGCGGAGTCCAGCTTCAGCCAGGCCCCGACCCCGCTCATCCGCTGGCCTTCCTGCGCGGGCGCCAGGCCGCCGCCGGCCGCGTTGGCGACGTCGGCGGCGTAGACGTGGAAGGTCCGGGCCTCGTCGCTCTCGTTGTAGACGACCGCGGAGTCCTCGATCCGGGCGCCGGCCTTGAGCGCGTATCCGAAGTGCCCGCCGGTCAGCGTCGTCAGACCGTAGAGCCCGGCCCGCACGCCGAACGGTGCCTTCGCGGCGGATTCCGGCGGAGCGGGTGAGGGTACGGAGGCGGGCGGGGGTACGGAGGCGGGCGAGGATGCGGAGGCGGGCGGGGGTGCGGAGGCCGGAGCTGCCTGCGCGCCCGGCGCCAGAGCGAGCACGAGGCCCGTGAGGAGGAGGCTCCACAGGGCGGGGAACCGTCCCCGGCGGGCGGCGGTGGCACCGCCCCGGGCGCGCAGACAGGTGTTCATCGGATCAGCCGGTGATCGTGTACTGGAGGGTGCCCCGGTACGAGCCGGGGACCGTCTCCGTGGGGATGTTCCACTGCGCCGTCGACCCGTCGTGGGTGAAGACGCCGCGGGTGCCGCCGTCGCCGGTCGCCATCGTCACGGCCGGGGAGAGGCTGCTGCCCGGCTGCGGGTCGGCGCCTGCGGGGAAGTGGCCGCCGGGGCCGGGCTTGGCGATGCCCCTCCACTGGCCGCCGGTCCCGTTGAGGTGTCCGCCTGCCGTGATCTTCAGATTGCTCCACCCGATGGTGTCCGTGCCGCTGACCAGGTCGGTGGTGGCGACGGTCACCGACCAGGGGGCGCTGGTGGAGAGGGTGTTGGTGTACGTGAACGTGCCGAGTCCGGCCGGGGTGCTGACGGTGCCGGGTGTCGGCGCGCCGAAGTCGACGGACGGCAGGTTCACCTCCATCGACAGGACGCCGGGCGTCTTCGCGACCTGCACCGACATCGACTGGGCCGTACCCTTCGGCCTCGAGGTGTTGAGCAGCACCTGCGCCGCGACGCCCGCGGCGGTGGAGGCGGCCGCCAGGTCGGGCCGACCGTCGGCGTTCAGGTCTCCGACGGCGTACGCGCCGTTCGCGCCGCTCGCCGTGACGTACAGCGGACTTGCGTTGCGGAAGGTGCCCTTGCCGTCGCCGAGGAGGACGGTGGGCTGGTTGTCGGGGCCGTTGCCGGTGACCAGGTCCGGCTTGCCGTCCGTGTTGACGTCGGTGAGGGCCACGCCCTCGAGAGCGCTGCCGCCGACCGGGTAGGTGACCGGGGCGGCGAAGGCTCCGGCGCCGTCGCCGAGGAAGACGGTGATCGTCCGGTCGGTGTGCGCGACGGCCACGTCCGGCCTGCCGTCGCCGCTCACGTCGCCGAGGGCGATGGCCCGGCCGAGGGAGACGCCGTCGGCGAAGCGGGTGGCCGGGCCGAGACGGCCCTTGCCGTCACCGAGGAGGACGGAGATGTCGGACGTACCCGCGTTCACGGTGACCACGTCGAGCCTGCCGTCGCCGTTCACATCCCCGGTCTTCAGACCGGAGGGGCGCAGCTGCGCGGCGGAGTAGCTGCTGGGCCGGCCGCCCCCGACGTAGTAGTTGCTCGCGGTGCCCAGCGCGCCGGTGCCGTCGTTGGTCCACACCGAGACGTTGTCGCCGTTGGTGTTGGACGTCAGCACGTCGGGCTTGGCATCACCGTTCATGTCGGCGACCGCGATGTCCACGGGGAACATGGCGTTCGTCGAGGGGTTGACCAGCGTGGGCGCGGAGTAGGAGGTGGCGGGGGCGAAGCCGCCCTTGCCGTCCCCGAGCAGCTCCACGATGCTGCCCATGCTCTCCACGCCGTGCTGTGTGGGCTGCTTGGTCAAGGCCGCGGCGACGACCGCGTCCAGCCGGCCGTCACCGTTGAGGTCCGCGAGGGCGACCGCCGTCGGGAAGGTGCCGGTGTCGAGTGCGAAGGAGACACCGGGGCCGAAGCCGCCCCTGCCGTCGCCGAGCGCGGCCACCAGGGTGTTCGACCCCTTGACCGGGGTGACGAGGTCGGCCTTGCCGTCGCCGTTCAGGTCGCCGAGCGCCGGGGCGGTGCCCTTCCCGGAGCCGGCGGGCAGCGGAACGGCGGTCGCCCCGCCGAAGGAGACGCCGGGATCCGGTGCGGCCTGGGCGGTCGGCGCGAGACACAGCCCGGCCACGAGCGCGGCCGCGGAGCCGAGCACGAGCCCGGCTCTGCGTGGTGTGGAAGTCTTCAACGTACCTGCCCCTTGAGCATGTCGAGGCACGCCGACGGGAGGAATCGACCTGCGGTTGTGTGTTGGGAGGGTTGATTGCAGTCAACACCGCAGCGCCGGGAAAGATCAGTGGACGTCCCACCAGTTCCGGGGGCCGCTCCGAAGGCGGGACCTGGTGATTCCTACGGCCGGCCACGCCTGGCTACAGCCAGTCCTTCTTCCTGAAGACCCAGGCCGAGATCCCCAGATTCACCCCGACAGCGGTTGGTTTGCGGATGTCGGGCTCACCGGCGAGAGCTACTCGAAGCACCTTCTGGGGAGACCGTAAACGTTCAATTCAGGTCGAAGGTCGTGCCCCGGCCGGTGGGCCGATTCCTTCCCCCTGCTCCTTGGTCGGTGCGGGGTCTTCAAGAGCCCCCCAAAGCCCGCAGGGGAAATCTTGCGATGAAAACGATCAAGCTCATGAATTCTTGCGCAGCAGGCGGTCGAAGGGGGGAGATGTGAGGCAGCCCGACTTGTGGGAAATGGGTCGGCAGGTATCGCTTTTCAGGCAGTTTCATGCCGATTGCTCTTGATGCCTCTCTCGCCTCAAAGTGCTTGCTGTTGAGGGGTGTTAAGGCCAAAAATCGCCCGCTCTGGAGTGTCATCAATTCTGTTGACGATCAAGAGAGATGGTGATGGGATCTGCTGCTTGCAACTTCTTGCATGCACATTGACGTTTCCTTCACTGAAACGGAAAAGGGGTGTGGTATGGCGCGAAGATGGCTATCCGGTCGCCTGGGCCTGAGGTCCTTGTTCGCGACCGTCGTCGCCGCCGGCACGACGGCCGTCGTGTACACGGCGGTGCCGGGATCCGACGCGGGAACTCCCGATGTCGTGGCGGTCGCGGCCAGTGTGGCCACCACGGGCATGGCCGAGGTCGTCGTGGACGACATCGACGGCGACCGGGCCGACGACGTGGTGGCTGTCGAACGGTCGACCGGCAAGCTCTGGCTGTACGCGGGAGCGGGCAGGGTGGAGATCGGCACCGGCGGCTGGAACGGCATGCACGACCTGGCCACGGGGGACTTCAACGGCGACACCAAGGCCGACCTCGTCGCCGTGGAGGAAGCCACCGGCAAGCTCTGGCTCTACGCGAGCGTCGGCAAGGGGCTCGCGGGCAGGGACGAGATCGGAACCGGCGGCTGGAACGGCATGCACGACCTGGTGAGCGGCGACTTCACCAAGGACGGCAAGGCGGACGTCGTGGGGGTCGAGAACTCCACCGGCAAGCTCTGGCTCTACCCGGGCGACGGCGCCGGATCGATCGGCAGCGGCAGCCTGCGCGTGGAGATCGGCAGCGGTGGCTGGAACAACATGCACGACCTCGTCGCCATGGACCTGGACGACGACGCGAAGAGCGACATCGTCGTCGCGGAGACCGTGACGGGCAAGCTCTTCTGGTACCGGGGCAACGGCGTCGGTCTCGTCGGGCGGCTTGAGATCGGCACCGGCGGCTGGAACACCCTGCGCGACCTGGCCGGCGGAGACCTGGACGGGGACCCGAGGGACGACCTGGTCGGCATCGATACGGCCACCGGCAAGTTGTACCTCTACCCCGGCATGGCCGGGTATGCGCTGGGCGGGCGACTGCAGATCGGCTCGGCTTCCTGGTGACCGGACCGGTCACGCGCTGCCTCCCGCCCCACGGCGGGAGAAACATGGGCGGCATGCGTCATTCGCGTGTCATGTCTTGATCAGAACGTTCTTGGGTGGGGATGAATGTGAGAGAACAAAGGAGCGTCGGCGGCAGGGGGGGAAGGGCAAGACCCCATGTGATGGCCGGCGTTGCCGCCGTCATGGTCCTGTCTACCGTGCCGGCCATGAACACCGTCGCGTCGGCGGAGCCCGCCGCCGCGCCGGCCTCCACGGCCGCGCCGACGGAGGCGCAGCGAGCGCTCACGAGCGCCAAGGAGTCGGGCGTCCGCGTCGAGGTGACCGGCGACCGGTCTGAGCGTACGACCGTCTACGCCAACCCGGACGGCTACAGCTTCACGCTGGAGGAGTCCTCGGTACCCGTCCGCATCGCCAAGGCCGGCGGCGGGTGGGAGACACCCGACCCGACCCTGGTGCGCCGGGCCGACGGAACGATCGTGCCCAAGGCGTCCGCGGTGGAGATGGAGTTCTCCGGCGGCGGGTCGGGCGATCCGCTGGTGCGGATCGAGGAGAACGGCCGGTCCCTCGCCCTGGGATGGCCCGCGAAGCTGCCGGCTCCCGAGCTGGAGGGGTCGAACGCCGTCTACCGGGAGGTCATGAAGGGGGTCGACCTCCGGGTGACCGCCTCGACCGAGGGGTTCCGCCACGTCCTCGTCGTGAAGACCCGCGAGGCCGCGGCGAACCCGGAGCTCAAGGAGATCGACTACTCCCTGAAGTCGACCGGCCTGAAGATCGTCGAAGGGAAGGCCGGCAACCTCGCGGCGGTGGACGCGGACGGCAACCGCGTGTTCCGCGCGCCGCCAGCCCAGATGTGGGACTCGGCGGGCGGAGCCGCCGCCACGTCTGCCAAGGCCCCGGCGGGCGGATCCGCCGCAACGTCTGCCAAGGCCCCGGCGGGCGGATCCGCCGCAACGTCTGCCAAGGCCCCGGCGGGCGGACCCGTCGCCACGTCTGCCAAGGCCCAGGCGGGCCGAACCGCCGCGGCCCCCGCGGCCGGGCCGTCGGCGACCGGGTCGGCGGAGCCCCCGGTGGACCCCGGCACCGAAGCCGTGGAGCCCTCGGGCGGCGACACGGTGGTGAAGATGGACGTGAACCTCACGCCCGGCACGCTGACCGTCGCGCCCGACGCGGCCATGCTGCGCGGCACCGACGCCGATGACTTCCCGCTGTACATCGATCCCACGGTGACCTGGGACGAGTCGGAGCGGACCCTGCTCCGGTCCGACGGCTACGAGTCCTACGGCTGGGAGAACGACAGCGACGGCAAGGGCAAGGGCGTCGGCCATTGCGGCACCTGGAACGGCTACTACTGCGGTCCCGGCTACACCCAGCGGCTGTACTTCGAGTTCTCGCCCGAGAAGCTCAAGGGCAAGTCCGTGCTGGGCGCGACCTTCAGAGTCACGGAGCCCTGGGCCTTCCAGTGCGACCCCCGCTGGGTCGACCTGGTCCGGACGAACAACATCTCCTCGGCCACGACTTGGTCCTCGCGGCCCGCGGAGCTCGACCACATGGTCGACCGGAGCGTGTCGGCGGGACGCGGCTCGGCCTGCGACCCCGACTCGCCGGACGCGCCGATCGAGTTCAGCGACAACCCCGAGGAGTCGAACGAGAACCTCACCCCGACCGTCAAGAGCTTCGCGGCGGGCAGCATCTCCCGGCTCACCCTCCAGTTGAGGGCCCACGACGAGACGGACACGTCGGCGTGGAAGCGGTTCCGCAACGACGCCGTCCTCGCGGTGAACTTCGTCGGCCTTCCCGACAAGCCCACCGGGGTGGGCATGGTGGCGGGCTCCGGCACCGTCTGTGACCGCACGGAGGCCGACCCGGCCATCGTGTCCGACCCCACGCCCCTGCTGAAGGCGACCGCCCAGACGAAGGCCGGGGGCGAGCAGGAGGCCCAACTGCGGATCTACTTCGACCTGGACCACAAGAACGCCGACGGGACCTGGTCCGACAGCCCCGACGGAAACGGCTCCGTGCGGCCGTCGACCGGCTCCATCGGGGACGGTCAGTCCGCCACACTCACGTGGTCCTCGCTGACCGACGGAAAGCTGTACCGGTACCAGGCCTACACGCATTCCCTGTACAACGGAGGCGCGTCCTGGCTGACCAGCGGGTCCTCGGGCTTCTGCTACTTCAAGATCGACTCCTCGGCCCCGAAGGCACCGCGGATCGTGATCCGCGGACCGTACTCCGAGTGCCTGTCCGATACTCAGGCCCCGAACGACCCCACGCCCTGCGAGGCGGCCGGCGGACCGGGAACCAAGGCGTCCTTCCTCTTCGCACCCGCCTCCGTCGACGACAACGTCACGGACTTCCAGTACCGGCTGTCCCAGTCGGCCTCCTGGGTGAGCGTGTGCCAGTCGGGTGTGCCCTGCCTCTTCTCGGCCGTCTACACCCCGCAGAAGTCGGGCACCTACACGATCTACGCCCGCGCCAAGGACACCGTCGGCCGCTGGGGAGCGCAAAGCACGCTCCAGTTCAGGGTCGACCTCGGTGAGGCGCCGGTGGGCCGCTGGCGCTTCGACGAGGCCAGTGGCGTGGCGATCGACACCGCGACCGGCGGCGGCGGGGTGCGCCAGGACGCGACCCTGGCCGGCGGTGCCGCCCGCGACGAGCGCGGACGGCGCGGACTGGTCACCCACGACTCCCTCGGGAAGCCGCTGGCGACCCCGTCGAACGACAGGGGCCTCGCCCTGAACGGCACGGGAGCCTACGCGGCGACCACCGCGCCCGTCGTCAACACGGGACTCGCGTACACCGTTTCGGCGTGGGTGCGGCTGGACAGCAAGGCCCAGGACGGCGCCGTCGTCGCGCAGGACGGCACGAAGTACAGCCCGTTCCTGCTCTGGTACGAGAACGACCGGGACCGCTGGGCGTTCGGGGTCAAGGAGAACGCCGACAACGCCACGCAGCACGTCGACGTCTCCAGCGAGAACGTGGCGTCCGCGGGAGTGTGGACGCACCTCGCGGGCAGTTACGACCCCGACAAGAAGGAACTCCGCTTCTACGTCAACGGCAAGCTCCAGGGCACGAAGGCGGTGGCGGCGTCCTGGTCCGCCACCGGCCCCTTCAACATCGGACGCAACCTCTGGGCAGCCAGCCGCACCGCACCGTTCAAGGGCTCGGTCGACGAGGTGGCCGCGTGGCAGCGGGCGCTGCCCGACGATGAGGTCGCGGACGAGGCCCGGACACTGACCAACCAGAGCTACGCCGGCGCCGAGCTCGTGGCGAACTGGACCCCTGATACGGCGGTCGGCACCACCGTCACCGACACGACCTCCGGATACGGCAGGTCGCTCGCCCTCACCGGCGGCTCGACCGTCGTGAACGGCGAGATCGTCCTCGACGGTGTGGACGACTCCGCCACGACCACGGGTCCGGTCGTCGACGACACCGGCTCCTTCACCACGAGCACCCTGGTCGCCCTGGACGGCGCCGCACTCGCGACCAAGAGCGTGGGCTACAAGGGTCAGGTGCTGGGCCAGCGGACGGCCGACGGATCGTCCTGGGGCTTCTGGTTCGAGCTGACCGACACGGACGTCGTGGTCGACAAGGACACGTACGAGGACCGCACCGTCGCCATCGGCAAGTGGCACTTCGGGCGCCTCAACGCCGACGGCACGTTCACCTCCGTCGTCTCCGACCAGGTGGCCGAGCTGGACGGCCTGGTCCGCCTGACCGGCGTCCACGACGCGCAGGCGGGCACGATCAGCCTCTACCTGGGCCACAACGAGAACGGTGAGGGAGTCGCCTACACCGCGGCGCTGGGCTCGGGGGAGTTCGCCCTCGGCAAGGGCGTCTCCTCCGGCAGCTGGAGCCACCACCTTCCGGCCCGCATCGCGGAGGTCCGTATCTGGGCCGGTGCGATGGCGAGCCCCGACCAGATCGACAACACCGTGGGGGACTGACCCCAGGGCTGTGCGGG
>NZ_JBHTSA010000036.1:0-76283 GCF_042795405.1 Streptomyces sp. NPDC056480
TCACGGGCGCGCCCCTTTGCCGTACGCGGAGGCCGTCAGTTGTGGCCGAAGCGCTTCTGACGGCCCTTGCGGGCGACATCGCTCGGCAGCACCTGAGACGCGCGCTGCGACGCCTCGGACTCCATCGCCGACTGCTGCGCCTGCTGGGCGCCGCGCTCGGCCGGGGACTGCTGCTTCTGACTGCGGTTCTGGTTGCGGTTCTTGGCCATGGGGATGCCTCCTCAAAGGGACCTAGGGGCCAGGGCCGCTGTCAGACTCACATACGCCACGAACCGCCGCATGTTGGATCATTACGGAGCGTAAGGCGCCCCGGAACGTGACTTCCGCCACGCCGATGATCCAGTTCCGACCGTCGAGCCCCCGCCCTTCGGGCAGACTCGAAGGAAATCCGAAGCAACTTCCGATCCCGAGGTTCCCGAAAGAGGGTGGAACACGTGGACCGCTGCGTCGTCCTGGTGGATGCCGGCTACCTGCTGGGAGCCGCCGCCAGTCTTCTGGCCGGGGAACCGGCCCGCTCCAGGATCACCGTCGATCACGCCGGGCTCATCCAGCAGCTGCGCCAGCGCGCCGAGGCCGAGACCGCGCTGCCCCTCCTGCGGATCTACTGGTTCGACGGAGCGCCCGACCGGGTGCCCCAGCCCGAGCACCGGAGACTGCGCGTGATGCCCCGCGTCACCGTCCGGCTGGGCGCGCTGACGCGGAGCGACGGACGCTGGGCCCAGAAGGGCGTCGACGCGGCGATGCACACCGAGCTGACCGAGCTCGCCAGGAACCGGGCCTGCTCCGACATCGTGCTCGTCACCGGCGACGGCGACCTGCTGCCCGGGCTGATGTCCGCCAAGGAGCACGGCGTCGCCGTCCACCTCTGGGCCGTCCAGGCCGCCGACGGCGACTACAACCAGTCCGAGGACCTGGTGGCCGAGGCCGACGAACGGCGCGTCCTCGACCGGACCTGGATCACCCGGGCCGTCCGCGCCAAGGACCTCACCGGGATCTGCTCGCCCCCGCCCGCCCCGCGCCCCGAGATCGCCGCCATCCTCTCCGCGCCGCTTCCCGAGGCGGCCCTCGCCGCCTCCGCCGAACGGGCCGCGGAGGCGGCGGCCGCCCGGGCCCCCGGGGAGGTCTCCCACGCCAACGGCGACGCCGGCAACGGTCACGCCCACCACGCGAACGGGCACGCGGGCGCCAACGGTCACCTCCGCGAGGACGACCGCGGCCACGCCACCGGCGTCCCCGCCCCGGCCTCCGGCAAGGGCGTCCCCACCCCCAAGGACCTGGCGGGACTGCGCGCCCCCGGCGCCGCCTCACCGGGCGCCCCCGTGCCCCAGGGCGCCAGCGCCCTCCGCTGGTCCTCCGACCGGGGCTGGGTCGAACGCCCCGCCGCCCCCCTCGGCGAACCGGCCGAGACCGCCTCCCTGCCGACCCTGGCCGCCCTCACCAGCGCCGAGCAGCGCTGGGCGGACCGCGAGGAGGACATCACCACCGTCGGCGGAGACCCCTTCGAGGTCGGGCAGGTGTTCGCCCGGCGGTGGATGGAACGGCTCCCCGAGCAGAGCCACGTCCAGAAGCTGTCCACCCTCTACCCCCGCATCCCGCACCGCATCGACGGCGAACTCCTCCGGTACGCCGCCCGATTCGGGCTGCTCGCCCACAAGGACGACCAGATCGACGAGCACGACCGGTATGCGATCCGGGCCGGTTTCTGGCGCGAGATCGACGTCCGGGCCGCCGCCGAACACGCCCCCGCGCCCGGAGCAGGCCCGGCGACCCCGTAGGCTCTTCCCCCGTGAGTACGGTGTGCGTGGTGCGGGATCTGGTCAAGACGTACCCCGCCACGCGCGGCGGGCGCGGTGCGCCGGCGACACCCGAGGTGCGGGCCACCGACGGGATCAGCCTCGACGTGCGCGGCGGCGAGATCTTCGGGCTGCTCGGCCCCAACGGCGCGGGCAAGTCGACCCTCGTCCGCCAGCTCACCGGGCTCATGCGCCCCGACTCCGGCAGCGTCCGGCTCCTCGGCCACGACCTGGTGCGCCACCCCGAGCGGGCGTCCCGCCTCCTCGCCTACCTCGGCCAGGAGTCCACCGCCCTCGACGAGCTGACCGTCGCCCTCGCCGCCGAGACCACCGGACGGCTGCGCGGCCTCACCGCCCGCGACGCGCGCGCCGAGCGCGACGCCGTCCTGGACGAGCTCGGCCTCGGCGCGCTCGCCTCCCGGCCGCTCAAGAAGCTCTCCGGCGGCCAGCGCAGGCTCGCCTGCGTCGCCGCCGCCCTCGTCGGCGAGCGCCCCGTCCTCGTCCTCGACGAGCCCACCACGGGCATGGACCCCGTCGCCCGCCGCGCCGTCTGGGCGGCCGTCGACCGGCGGCGCGCCGAACACGGCGCCACCGTCCTGCTCGTCACCCACAACGTCATCGAGGCCGAGACCGTCCTCGACCGGGTCGCCGTCCTCGAACACGGCCGGGTCATCGCCTGCGACACGCCCGCCGGACTCAAGGAGCGCGTCGCGGGCGAGGTCCGCGTCGAGCTGGTCTGGCGCGAGTCCGCCCCGCTCCACCTGCCCGAGGTCGCCGCGCTGCGCGACCTCGCCCAGGAGACGGGCCGACGCTGGATCCTCCGGCTCGCCCCCGACGCCGCCCGCACCGCCGTCGCCACCGTCACCGGCGGGGCCGCGTTCGCCGCGCTCGACGACTTCACCCTGGCCACGCCCAGCCTGGAGGACGTGTACCTGGCGCTGGGCGGCGCGACCGAGGGGCTGGTGAAGGCATGACCCTCCCCGTACCGGCGCACGCACACCGCGCACCCCACCGAAGCCGTGTCCCGCACGTACTGCCCGTACCGCACGTCACCCCCAGGAGCTGTACGCAGTGAGCACCGTGCCCGCAGAGGCCCTGCCGACCGGCACGCCTGCCGTCCGCACCGGCGCCGCCGCCGACGACGAGGCCGCCGCCCCCCTCGCCCCGCGCGCCCGGCTGCTGCCGGCCCTGGCCGCCGTCTACCGCGCGCAGCTCTCCCGCGCCCGGGTCGCCCGCATCCCGCTGCTCTTCGTGGCCACCTTCCAGTCCATCGGGATCATGGTCCTGATGCGCGGGGTCGTCGACGGGGGCTCCGAGGCGCGCGCCGTCGTGGCCGGCTCCACGGTCCTCGTCGTCGCCTTCGTCGCGCTCAACCTGCTCGCCCAGTACTTCGGCCAGCTGCGGGCCACCGGCGGACTCGACCACTACGCCACCCTGCCCGTGCCGCCCGCCGCCGTGGTGCTCGGCGCGGCGGGCGCGTACGCCTCCTTCACCGTGCCCGGGACCGCCGTCACCGCCGTCGCCGGCTCCGTGCTCTTCGGGCTGCCGCTCGGCCACCTCTGGATCCTCGCCGCCGTCGTCCCGCTCGCCGGCGCCGCGCTCGCCGGCCTCGGGGCGGCCCTCGGGCTCCTCGCGCCCCGGCAGGAGCTGGCCACCCTCCTCGGCCAGCTCGGCATGTCCGCGGCGCTGCTCCTCGGCGTGCTCCCGGCGGAGCGGCTGCCGCAGCCCATCGGCTGGGCGCGTGACCTGCTGCCGTCGACGTACGGCGTGGAGGCCCTGGCCCGCACCTTCGACCGCCGTCCCGACTGGGCGGCCGTCGCCCTCGACCTCGCCGTGTGCGGGGTGGTCGGCGTGGTCTCGCTGGCTCTCGCCACCTGGGCGTACCGGCGGGCCGCCGTCCGCTGAGGCGGGCCACGGACACACCTGGCACGATGGCGGGGTGACCGCACCCCTGACTCCGCCTCACCAGCCACCGCCGCACGACCCCGACTGGCCCCCGCCGCCCCCGCCGATGCTCGGCCCGGCCGGGGACCCGATCACGGCGGCCGAGGTCCTTCAGGGTGTCCTGGTGACCCTCGTCTCGGCGGTCGCCGGGGCGGTGCTCGGAGTGCTGTGGCTGAACCTGGCCCCGCGGGTCCTGCTCATCTCGGACGGCAAGGGCGTCTACCTCCGCAATTCGGAGGGCGAGTCGGCGATCGGCTCGGACGGAACGTTCGTCCTGCTCGCGCTGGCCTTCGGCGCGGTCGCCGCGCTCGTCGTCTTCCTCGCCCGCCGCAAGGGCGGTGTCCCGCTGGTGATCGGCCTCGCGCTCGGCGGCGTCCTGGGCTCGTTGCTCGCCTGGGGCCTCGGGACGTACTTCGGCCCGACGAGCGACGTCGTCGCCCACGCGAAGGCGGTCGGCCCCAACGTCGCCTTCGAGGCGCCGCTCGAACTGAACCTGGGGGCCGCCGCGATGCTGGCCTGGCCGCTCGCCGCGATGATCGTGCACCTGGCGCTCACGGCCGTCTTCGGCCCGCGCGACCCGGAACCCGAACCGTGGGACCAGCCGAAGGCGTACACCCAGGGGCCGGGCCGGAGCTGACGGCCCCGGCTCCCAAGGCGGCCGCGGCTGCCCCGGCTCCCACGGCGGCCGCGCCGCCCGACGGACGCGGCCGACCGTCAGGCGCGGCCCGACCGTCAGGCGCGGCCGATCGGGGCCACGACCGCCGACGTGAGGGCGGCCAGATCCGCGGGGGAGAGCTCCACCTCGAGGCCGCGCCGGCCCGCCGAGATGCAGATGGACGCGTGGTCCGAGGCTGAGGAGTCGAGGACCGTACGGAGCCGCTTGCGCTGGCCCAGCGGGGAGATGCCGCCCCGCACGTAGCCCGTGGTGCGCTCGGCCGCCGCCGGGTCCGCCATCGCCGCGCGCTTGCCGCCGACCGCCGAGGCCAGGGCCTTCAGGTCGAGCTGGCCCGCGACCGGGACCACCGCGACCGTCAGCTCGCCGTCGACGTCCGCCACCAGGGTCTTGAAGACCCGGTCCGGGGAGACACCGAGGGCCTCGGCCGCCTCCTCGCCGTACGAGGGGGAGGCCGGGTCGTGCTCGTACGCGTGCAGGGTGAACGGGGTACCGGCCGCCGTCAGGGCCACCGTCGCCGGGGTGCCCCCGCCGTTCTTCTTCTGCTTCTTCGCCACGCGCGCGCTCTTCCTCAGTTCGGGTACGTCGGGGCCTGCGTCAGGTCCACCACCGGCAGCGACGGCAGATGCCGGAGGACCGCCGTCTCCGCGCGCAGCAGCGTCAGCTCCTCGCGCAGCCGGGTCGCCGTGTCCGGAGCCTGGAGCAGCCGCTGCTTCGACGGCGTGTCGAGCACCGCCGCCGCCGCGACCAGGTACGAGACCACCGAGGGGTCGTCCGGCAGCTCGCTCGTCGTCAGCGAACGCTCGCGCGCGCCGGCCAGCCGCTTCTGGTAGCTGCGGAAGGCCCGCAGCACCCCCTCGGAGAGGCTGCCGGCCTCCTCGCCCTGCTCCTCCGGGATCTCCTCGACCTCGGCGACCAGGAACGGCCCGCTCGCGTCGACGGACAGCAGCTTCACCCGGGTCGTGCCGGTGGCCGTCACCTCGAAGCTGCCGTCGGCCCGCTCGCGGATCTGCACCGCGTCGGCGACGCAGCCGACCCGGTGGAAGGACTGGATGGGGTCGGAGCCGAAGCCCGCTGCCGGGCCCTTCTCCGGCAGCGCCGTCTGGTCCGGCATGCCGGGGGCCGTCGGGGCGACCTCGCGGCCGTCGCGGATGGCGACGACGGCGAAGCGGCGCGGCTCCGAGTCGTCGATCGTGAGCAGCTCGCGCATCATGGCGCGATAACGCTCCTCGAAGACGTTCAGCGGCAGCACGAGGCCCGGGAACAGCACCGCGTTGAGCGGGAAGAGAGGCAGGCGAGCGGTGGTCACAGCGGTCAGCCTAATGGCCGCCGGGCCCGCCCCGTCCGGCCCGTCCCTCTCCGGTGCCCCAGAGAGGGGTACGGCGGGCCAGCTCGGTCCTGACCGTGTCCCGCGCGGCGAGGAACCGGCGCAGGGGATCCTCCCGTACGGCACCCCTGCCGGCTCCCCACGGGAAGGAGGTCGCGTGGACCCCGATCCGGCCGAACTCCGCCCGCGCCTCCTCCCATCGCCCCCGCTCCACCAGCACGTACGCCAGCAGGTTGCGGACCTCGGCGGGCCACGGGTCGCCCGCGGGGAAGAGCGCCGACAGGACCAGGGTCCGGTCCGCCGCCCGGTCGGTCCGCGCCTCCGGCACGGACGGGTCCCGGTCCGGCGCCACCCGGAGCAGGTCGTAGGCGGCGCGGACCGGCAGTGCCCGTACGAGCGAGTCCGGGGCGGCGTCGTCGGCCGCCTGTTCGGCGAAGTCGAACGCGGCCCGGTGCGAGCCGTACCACTGCGCCGACAGGTACTTGAGCGCCGCGACATGGCAGCCGTAGTGGTGCGGGGAGCGGCGCACCGCCTGCTCCCAGAGGGACTCGAAGACGGCGGGCCCGGCGTGCGCCCCGCGCGCGTGGTCCAGGGCGAGCCGCCACGGCACCGGGTCGTGCGGCGCCTCCTCGGCCATCGCCTGGATCAGCGGAGTGAGTTCGCGCAGCCGCTCGGCCCGCGCGGGCGAATCCCAGGCCCGGCGGACGGCGAGCTGCGCGGTGACGAGCAGGGCGTCCGGATCGTGGGGCGCGGTGGAGATCCAGTGGGTCAGCCAGTCGTCCCTGCGGTACGCGAAGGTGGCGAGCCGGGTGACGTACCGGTCGCGGTCCTCCCACTCACCGGAGTCCCGGGTGGTGGCGAGCAGCTTCGCCGCGGGCTCCGGGTCGGCCAGGGCGGCGGCGACCAGGGCGGGGGCGAGCCGCTCGTCCGGGGCGTCGAGCAGCACGTCGTCGTCCGGCACGAACCCGGCGGCGAGCCGCGGGGCGTGCCGGGCCGAACGAACGGCGCCCCTCAGGGCTCGGAGCAAGGACATGGTGCGACGTATTGTCCCCCGGCCCCCGCCTCCGCGGCAGCCGGTCTCACGGCCCGCTCACCAAACCTTCGCCGCTGCCCGACGCGTACACCAATCCTCCTCCGCGCCGCCTCACCCCCTGCCCGGCAGCCGCCTCACCCCCTGCTCAGCAGCCGGGTCGCTCCCGCCGCCACCGTCGTCGCCAGAATCCAGCCCAGCAGGATCAGCACCGCCGCCACCCACTGCCATATCCCCTCCAGGCGCCAGTAGCCGTCCTGGCCGAGATTGATCACCGGGAGCAGCAGATCGAGCGCGTACAGCGGACCGTTCCACGCGGGGGCCTCCTCCGCCTTCAGCGGTATCGGGCGGTAGTGGGAGAAGGCCACCGTGCCCGCCGCCCACAGGACCGCCATCCACAGCGCCGCCCGGCCCGGCCGGTAGCCGTAGGCCACGGTCCAGTCCTGGAGGTAGCCCCAGAGCTTCCCCGCCACCGGCAGGGTCTCGCGTCTGCGCCGCTGCTTGGCCAGCAGCACCTCGCGGGCGTCGGCGTCCTCCCCGCTGCTGCGCAGGACGGCCGCCAGGCGCTCGTACGGCTCGGGGGCGTACTCCGGGGTCGCCGCCGCCACCCACTCCAGGCGCCGGGCCAGCGGGAAGTGTCCGTACGGCACGAGGTTCTCGTAGGCGAAGCCGCCCATCGCGAGCCCGCCGGGCCCCGGCCAGCTGGTCGACAGGTCGATCAGGGTGACGACCTTCGCGCCGTTGAGCACGACGCGGCCCTCCTCCGGCCGCTCGCCGTTGAACCGGAGCTCCGGGGTGACGATCCGGCGCAGCGAGACCTCCTCCCGGCGCGCCCCGCTCAGCAGGAACCGGGCGTGGTGCAGGTCCACCGCGTCCCCGAACCGGCCGTCGTCGAGCCGCACCCCGCCGTGGAACTCGACCGGCTTGCGGTGGGCGCCCTGGGCGGGCGTCACCCCGTACGGCGGGGTGGCCGTGCTCTGCCCCGCCTGTCCCGCGGTGCCCGACTCCTCGTACACCCAGGCCGCGTTCAGATAGAGCGAGCGCTCCACCGTCAGCTGCGGCGCGTTGAGCGCGCGGCGGCCCTGCGCGCCGCGCAGCACGCTGCCCCGCAGACTGAGCGACACGCCGATCTTCGCCCCGCGCAGGCTCAGCTCCCCGTGCGTCTCGATCAGCTCGGCCTGGAGGTCCTGGGCGACCACGAGGCCGTCCGCCGTGATGGCCCGGCCGCGCCGGTCCGGCCACACCTGGATCTGGTTGACGAGCAGGTCCGTGCCGATCTGCGCGTCGGTCAGCCGGATGCCCCAGCGCACCCGGCAGCGCGGCAGATGCAGGTCCCCCTCGGTGTGCAGCCGGGCCGCCTCCAGGCGCGGCAGCGCGCACTCGACCATCCGCAGCGTGCCGAACCGGGCCTCCGGCAGCACCACCTCGCCGTCGAACCGGCAGCCGTGCAGCTCCACGTACGGCCCTATCGTCCCGCCCGCCAGGTTCAGCACGCCGGTGATCCGCACGCCGCGCAGCTTCAGCGCGGCCACCCGCCCGGACCGGGCCGGCGGCCCGGCGAGCAGCAGCAGCGCCACCACGTCGGCGCGGACGCTCCGCTCCTCCCCCCAGTCCCGTCCCCCGAAGGGGTCGTCCCGCTCCGCGATCCCCTCCGTCAGATCGCACGTCCTGCCGACGACGAACGCCCGCCACACCGCCCGCTCCGGGCCTGTGAGACCGTCCGGCATCCCGTCCTCGTGCGGCTCGGTCACTGCCGCCCCCCTCGCTTTCCACGATCCGCTCGCACGATTCCGCGATTCCGGGTTCGGTCGGTTTCCGGGGTCCCGTGGATTCGTACAGCCGTTCTTCCCGCTGAGTGACGGGCTGAACGCTAACGGTCAGGAGTGGCGACAAGACGCCAGTGTGGCCCGTATCAGCCATTGATACGGGCGACCGGCGCTGTGGGCCGTCTGCGAGAATTGACCCGTGATCTCTCGAATCGATCTGCGCGGCGAGACCCTCCCCGAGGGTTCCGCCCTGCGCGACCTGCTGCCCCGTGCCGAGTTCGACGTGGAAGCCGCCCTGGAGACGGTGCGGCCGATCTGCGAGGACGTCAGGCATCATGGCGCGGCCGCGGTGATCGACTACGGGGAGAAATTCGACGGCGTCCGCGTCCCGGGCCTGCGCGTCCCCGCCGAGGCGATCGCCCGCGCCCTCGACGAGCTCGACCCGCCCGTCCGCGCCGCCCTCGAGGAGTCCATCCGGCGCGCCCGTCTCGTCCACCGCGAGCAGCGCCGCACCACCCACACCACTCAGGTCGTCCCCGGCGGCACGGTCACCGAGAAGTGGATCCCGGTCGAGCGCGTCGGTCTGTACGTGCCGGGCGGCCGCTCGGTCTACCCGTCCTCCGTCGTGATGAACGTCGTCCCGGCCCAGGAGGCCGGCGTCGAGGGCGTGGCCATCGCCTCGCCCCCGCAGAAGGACTTCGGCGGGCTTCCGCACCCGACGATCCTCGCCGCCTGCGCCCTGCTCGGCGTCGACGAGGTGTACGCCGCCGGCGGCGCCCAGGCCATCGCCATGTTCGCGTACGGCACGGAGGGGACGGCCGGCGAGCCCGGCTGCGCCCCCGTCAACCTGGTCACCGGCCCCGGCAACATCTACGTGGCCGCCGCCAAGCGCCTCCTCAAGGGCCGGATCGGCATCGACGCCGAGGCCGGCCCGACGGAGATCGCGATCCTCGCGGACTCCACCGCCGACCCCGTGCACGTGGCCGCCGACCTCATCAGCCAGGCCGAGCACGACCCGATGGCCGCCTCCGTCCTCGTCACCGACTCGGACGAGCTGGCCGCCGCCACCGAGGCCGAGCTGAAGACCCAGGTCGCCGCCTCCAAGCACGTCGACGACCGGATCGTCCCGGCCCTGGCGGGCCGCCAGTCCGCGATCGTCCTCGTCCGCGACCTGGCCGACGGCCTCAAGGTCGTCGACGCGTACGGCGCGGAGCACCTGGAGATCCAGACCCGCGACGCCGCGGCCGTCGCCGACCGCGTCCGCAACGCCGGCGCGATCTTCGTCGGTCCCTGGGCGCCCGTCTCCCTCGGCGACTACTGCGCGGGCTCCAACCACGTCCTGCCCACCGGCGGCTGCGCCTGCCACTCCTCGGGCCTCTCCGTGCAGTCCTTCCTGCGCGGGGTGCACATCGTGGACTACTCGCGCGACGCGCTCGCCGACGTCGCCCACCACGTGGTGACCCTCGCCGAGGCGGAGGACCTCCCCGCCCACGGCGCTGCGATCAAGGCAAGGTTCGGATGGAAGGTGCCGGAGACCAAGTGACCGGAATCAGCGATCGATCCCCCTGGGACGAGCTCCCCGTCCGGGACGAGCTGAAGGGCAAGTCCCCCTACGGCGCGCCCCAGCTCGACGTCCCCGTCCAGCTGAACACCAACGAGAACCCGTACCCGCTGCCCGAGCCGCTCGTCGCCCGCATCGCGGAGCGCGTCGCCGAGGCCGCCCGTACCCTCAACCGCTACCCCGACCGGGACGCGGTCGAGCTCCGCACCGAGCTCGCCCGCTACCTCACCCGGACCGGCGGGCACCCCGTCGCCATCGAGAACGTCTGGGCGGCCAACGGGTCCAACGAGGTCCTCCAGCAGCTGCTGCAGACCTTCGGCGGCCCGGGCCGTACCGCGATCGGCTTCGAGCCCTCGTACTCGATGCACGCCCTGATCGCCCGGGGCACCGGCACCGGCTGGATCTCCGGCCCGCGCGACGAGGACTTCACCATCGACGTGGCGGCGGCCGTCGCGGCAATCACCGAGAACGCGCCGGACGTGGTGTTCATCGCCTCGCCCAACAACCCCACCGGCACCGCCGTCGAGGCCGACACCGTCCTCGCCCTGTACGAGGCGGCCCAGGCGGCCAAGCCCTCCATGGTGATCGTCGACGAGGCGTACGTGGAGTTCAGCCACCGGGGGTCGCTGCTGCCCCTCATCGAGGGCCGCCCGAACCTGGTGGTCTCCCGGACCATGTCCAAGGCCTTCGGCGCCGCCGGACTGCGGCTCGGCTACCTCGCCGCCCACCCGGCCGTGGTCGACGCCGTCCAGCTGGTCCGGCTGCCGTACCACCTCTCCGCCGTCACCCAGGCGACCGCGCTCGCCGCCCTGGAGCACACCGACACCCTCCTCGGGTACGTCGAGCAGCTCAAGGCCGAGCGCGACCGGCTCGTCACCGAGCTGCGCGGGATCGGCTACGAGGTCACCGATTCGGACGCCAACTTCGTGCAGTTCGGGAAGTTCCCCGACACGCACGCGGCCTGGCAGCGGATCCTCGACCGGGGCGTCCTGGTCCGGGACAACGGCGTACCGGGATGGCTGCGGGTCACCGCCGGCACCCCCGAAGAGAACGACGCGTTCCTCGACGCGGTTCGTGAATTGATGAAGGAGCAGGAGCGATGAGCCGCGTAGGCCGCGTAGAGCGCACCACCAAGGAGACCTCCGTCGTCGTCGAGATCGACCTCGACGGCACCGGAAAGGTCGACGTGTCGACCGGGGTCGGGTTCTACGACCACATGCTCGACCAGCTCGGCCGGCACGGTCTGTTCGACCTCACCGTCAAGACCGACGGCGACCTGCACATCGACTCGCACCACACCATCGAGGACACCGCCCTCGCCCTCGGAGCCGCCTTCAAGCAGGCCCTCGGCGACAAGGTCGGCATCTACCGCTTCGGCAACTGCACCGTCCCGCTTGACGAGTCGCTCGCCCAGGTGACCGTCGACCTCTCCGGCCGCCCGTACCTCGTGCACACCGAGCCCGAGAACATGGCGCCGATGATCGGCTCGTACGACACGACGATGACCCGGCACATCTTCGAGTCCTTCGTCGCCCAGGCCCAGATCGCGCTGCACATCCACGTGCCGTACGGGCGCAACGCCCACCACATCGTGGAGTGCCAGTTCAAGGCGTTCGCCCGCGCCCTCCGCTACGCCTCCGAGCGCGACCCGCGCGCCGCCGGAATCCTCCCCTCCACGAAGGGCGCGCTCTGACCGTGAACGGCCTCTCCACCATCCTCATCGTCGTCGGGCTGTTCCTGCTCGGCGGCATCTACTCCTTCGTCAAGCAGCAGATGCCCAAGGGCCTCATCGCGCTCGTCGCCTTCGGCGCCGCGATGTGCCTCGCCGCCGGTGTGCTGCGGCTGGACGTGTGGGCATGACCGCGAGCACCCCCAGGAAGGTCGTCGTCTTCGACTACGGCTTCGGCAACGTGCGCTCGGCCGAGCGCGCCCTCGCCCGGGTCGGCGCCGACGTCGAGATCACCCGCGACTACGACACCGCGATGAACGCCGACGGACTCCTCGTCCCCGGCGTCGGCGCCTTCTCCGCCTGCATGCAGGGGCTGAAGGACGCGCGCGGCGACTGGATCATCGGCCGTCGGCTCTCCGGCGGCCGCCCGGTCATGGGCATCTGCGTCGGCATGCAGATCCTCTTCGCCCACGGCTTCGAGCACGGCGTGGAGAGCGAGGGCCTCGACGAGTGGCCCGGTACGGTCGAAGCGCTGAACGCCCCCGTCGTCCCCCACATGGGCTGGAACACCGTCGACGCGCCGCAGGACACCGAGATGTTCGCGGACCTCGACGCCGACGCCCGGTTCTACTTCGTGCACTCCTACGCGGTGCGCGAGTGGACCCTCGAGGTCGGCAACAAGAACATCCGCGCCCCCAAGGTCACCTGGGCCACCCACGGCGAGCCCTTCGTCGCGGCCGTCGAGAACGGCGCCCTGTGGGCCACCCAGTTCCACCCCGAGAAGTCCGGCGACGCCGGAGCCCAGCTCCTCACCAATTGGATCGAGACCCTCTGATCATGGCTCAGAAGCTTGAACTCCTCCCCGCCGTCGACGTCCGCGACGGCCAGGCCGTCCGCCTCGTGCACGGCGAGTCCGGCACCGAGACCTCCTACGGCTCCCCGCTCGAAGCGGCCCTCGCCTGGCAGAACTCCGGCGCCGAGTGGCTCCACCTCGTCGACCTCGACGCCGCCTTCGGCACCGGTGACAACCGGCAGCTGATCGCCGAGGTCGCCCAGGCCATGGACATCAAGGTCGAGCTCTCCGGCGGCATCCGCGACGACGCCTCGCTCGCCGCCGCCCTCGCCACCGGCTGCACCCGCGTCAACCTCGGCACCGCCGCCCTGGAGACCCCCGAGTGGGTCGCCAAGGTCATCGCCGAGCACGGCGACAAGATCGCCGTCGGCCTCGACGTCCGCGGCACGACCCTGCGCGGCCGCGGCTGGACCCGCGACGGCGGCGACCTCTACGAGACGCTCGCCCGTCTCGACTCCGAGGGCTGCTCCCGCTACGTCGTCACCGACATCGCCAAGGACGGCACCCTCCAGGGCCCCAACCTGGAGCTCCTGAAGAACGTCTGCGCGGCCACCGACAAGCCCGTCGTCGCCTCCGGCGGCGTGTCGTCCCTGGACGACCTGCGGGCCCTGTCCGGCCTGGTACCGCTCGGCGTCGAGGGCGCGATCGTCGGCAAGGCGCTGTACGCCAAGGCGTTCACCCTCGAAGAGGCGCTGGAGGCGGTGGCTTCCGCATGACCGACGGCGTGAAGAAGGTCGTCACCGGGGCCCCCTGGGAGGAGCAGTTCGGCTACTCCCGCGCGGTGGAGCTGCCGAACGGCCTGGTCCTCGTCGCCGGCTGCACCTCGGTGGTCGGCGGCCAGATCGCCGGCGGAGGCCCGTACGACCAGACGGTGAACTCCTTCAACGTGGCCTTCGCCGCCCTGAAGCAGCTCGGTCTGGGCCCGGAGGACGTCGTCCGCACCCGGATGTACATCACCCACGCCCGGGACGTGGACGAGGTCGGCCGCGCCCACAAGGAGCTGTTCGACGCCGTCCGCCCGGCCGCTTCGATGATCATCGTCTCCGGTTTCGTCGACCCCAGCCTGGTCGTCGAGGTCGAGGTCGAGGCGTTCCGCCCCGAGGGCCCGAAGGGCGGTGCGGCATGAGCCTCGCCGTACGGGTGATCCCGTGCCTTGACGTGGACAACGGCCGGGTCGTCAAGGGCGTCAACTTCCAGAACCTGCGGGACGCCGGCGACCCCGTCGAGATGGCCAAGCTGTACGACGCCGAGGGCGCCGACGAGCTGACCTTCCTCGACATCACCGCCTCCTCCGGCAACCGGGAGACCACCTACGACGTGGTGCGCCGCACCGCCGAGCAGGTCTTCATCCCGCTCACGGTCGGCGGCGGGGTCCGCGCGGCCGAGGACGTCGACAAGCTGCTGCGGGCAGGCGCCGACAAGGTGGGCGTCAACACCGCCGCCATCGCGCGCCCCGAGCTGATCCAGGAGATCGCGGAGCGCTTCGGCCGCCAGGTGCTCGTCCTGTCGGTCGACGCCCGGCGGACCGCCTCGGGCTCCTTCGAGGTGACGACGCACGGCGGCCGCAAGGGCACCGGCATCGACGCCGTCGAGTGGGCGCACCGGGCCGCCGAGCTGGGCGCGGGCGAGATCCTGCTCAACTCGATGGACGCGGACGGCACCAAGGACGGCTACGACACGGAGATGATCGCGGCCGTGCGCAAGCACGTGACCGTGCCGGTGATCGCGAGCGGGGGAGCGGGCAAGCTGGCCGACTTCCCGCCGGCGGTGGCGGCGGGCGCGGACGCGGTGCTCGCGGCCTCCGTCTTCCACTTCGGTGATCTGCGGATCTCGCAGGTCAAGGACGAGCTGCGGTCGGCGGGCCACCCGGTCCGCTGATCCGGCATTCCGCTTGGGGGAAGGGCTCCTTCGAGGGCCCTTCTTCTTCACCAGATGCACAGGATTCATTGCGCAATTTTCATTGCGCAAGTTTTCTTTCGCATCTAGGGTCGGTGTCATGACCTCGCCGGAGCACCGCCGGATCACCGATCTCGGCACCTTGAAAGCCATCTCGCACCCGCTGCGGATGCGCCTCTACCGCGCCCTCTTCGTGGCCCGCACCGCCACCGCGTCCCAGCTCGCCGACCAGGTCGACGAGGCGGTCTCGCTGGTCAGCTACCACCTGCGCAAGCTCGCCGAGCACGGCCTCATCGAGGAGGCCGAGAGCCGGTCGACGGACGCCCGGGAGCGCTGGTGGCAGCCGAGCTCGTACGGCTTCGGCATCCACGACGAGGACCTCCGCGACTCCCCCGAACTCGCCGCCGCCAGCGCCGCCTTCGGCCGTACCGTCGACGAGCAGCGCACCGGGATGTACTCCCGCTTCCTCGACGAGCGGCACACCTGGTCCGACACCTGGCGCTCCGCCTCCCTCAGCGCCGAGTGGCTGCCCCGCCTCACCGCCGCCGAGCTCACCGCCCTCGGCGCCGAACTCGAGGCCGTCCTGCGCAAGTACGACCAGCAGGCCCGCGCCGCCGAAGCCGCAGGCGACAACGAGGGCCGCGAGAACGTCGCCATCCACCTCAACGGCTTCCCCTACCGGACATGACCGCCACCGTGCCCGCCCCGGCGACCACCGCCGCCGCCGGGAGCCCCGCCCACCGTGACCCCCAGGTGCTGCGCTGGCTCGGCGCCTACACCGCCTCCACCCTCGGCGACAGCGTCTACCACCTCGCCCTCTCCTGGTCCGCCGTCCGCGGCGGCACCCCGGCCGAGGCGGGTCTCGTCATGGCGGTCAGCGCCGTGCCGCGCGCCCTGCTCATGCTCGGCGGGGGAGTGGTCGCCGACCGCTTCGGCCCGCGCCGGGTCGTCATCGCCTCCGACACCGTCCGCTGCCTCGTCGTCCTCGGCGTCGCCGCGCTCGTCCTCGTCACCTCGCCCACCCTCTGGACACTGGCGGGCGTCGCCCTCGTCTTCGGCATCGTCGACGCGCTCTTCATGCCCGCCGTCGGCGCCCTGCCGGCCCGGATCGCCCCGCACGACCAACTCGCCCGCGTCCAGGGCATGCGCGGCCTCGCCTACCGCTCGGGGGCCGTCCTCGGCGCCCCGCTCGGCGGCCTGGCCGTCGCCCTCGGCGGGCCGGGCACCGCCTTCGCCGTGGCCGGAGCGCTCTTCGCCCTCTCCCTGCCGCTGCTGCTCGCCCTCCGGATCCGCCCGCTCACCGGCGAGGCCCGGAAGCGGAACGGCACCGCGTTCGGCGACCTCGCCGACGGACTGCGCTATCTGCGCGGCCACCGGGTCCTCGGGCCGCTCATGATCGTCATCGCCCTCAGCGACCTCGGCTTCGTCGGCCCCCTCAACGTCGGCCTCGCGCTCCTCTCCGACCAGCGCGGCTGGGGAGCCTCCGGCATCGGCTGGGTCCTCGCGGGCTTCGGCGCCGGCGCCGGCGGGGCCTCGCTGCTGCTCGGCGTCAGGGGACGGGTGCCGCGCGCCGGAGCCGTCCTCGGCTGGGCCATGGCCGTCGGCGCCGTCTCGATCGGCGCGCTCGCCTTCGTCCCGCAGCTGCCCCTGGCCGTGGCCGTGGCCCTCGCCATCGGCCTGTTCGCCGGCCTCTCCGGGGCGCTCTGCGGAGCCCTCGTCCAGACCGAGTGCGACCCCGCCTACCTCGGCCGCGTCTCGGCCGTCTCCAGCCTGGTGAGCCTGGGCCTCGCCCCGCTCAGCTTCCCGCTCACGGGCGCAGCGATCGGCCTGTGGGGCGTGGGCCCGGTCTTCACCGTCAGCGCGGCGGTCTGCGCGGTCGCGGGCGTCTACGGCCTCTCCGTCAGGGCCGTACGCGGCGCGGAACTACCCGGCTAGCACCGGCCGACCGCCACCGGTCCGGCGCCGCGACCCGGCCGCCACCGTTCCGGCGCCGCGACCCGGCCGCTACCGTTCCGGCGCCGGGACCTGGTCGCCACCGTTCCGGCGCCGGGACCCGGCCGCTACCGTTCCGGCGTCGCGACCCGGCCCGCCGCCGGTCCGGCGGCCCCGGCTCGCGCGCCGGCTCACCCCCGCCCGACCGCTCAGAGACCCAGCTGCTTCGTCTCCCGCAGCCGTTCGATCGCCTCCGGCTCCCCGTCCAGCTCCACCTTGGCCGAGTCCTGGCGGCCGAACAGGTACATCGTCAGCTCGCCCGGCTCCCCGGAGACCGTCACCACCGGGGTGCCCCGGTGCGCCACCGCCGTCTGGCCGTTCGGCCGGCGCAGCACCAGGCCCACCGGGACCTTGCGGCCCAGCAGACGGGCGCTGCGCTCCAGGCGGGACCAGAGGGCGTCGGCGAAGACCGGGTCGAGCTCCCGCGCCGACCATGCGGGCTGGGCACGGCGTACGTCCTCGGCGTGGACGTAGAACTCGACGACGTTCGCCCCCTCGTCCACCTGCTTGATGGTGAACGGCGAGAACCGCGGCGGCCCCGTTCGGATGAGCTGGATCAGCTCCTCGTACGGCTTGTCGGCGAACTCCGCCTGCACCCGCTCCTGCCGGTCCTTCAGCGCCGGTACGAGCGAACCGGCCGCCGCGTCCGGGCGCCGCTCGCGCACCACCACATGGGCGGCGAGGTCCCGGGTCCGCCAGCCCTCGCAGAGCGTCGGGGCCTCGGGGCCCGCCGCCTCCAACAGGTCGGCGAGCAGAAGCCGTTCACGTTTGGCATGGGTCGACATGACCGCCAGCGTACGGCGGGTGCCGCCGGTCCGCCCAGTGGACGCCCCGCCGGACACCACCCCGGGGCGCGGCACAATGGCGCCATGAGCAGCACGCCCCGGACCCCCAGCGACCTCGACCCGGCCATCGCCGCGCGCCTCAAGCGCGGCCCCGACGGGCTCGTCCCCGCCATCGCCCAGCAGTACGGCACCGGCGAGGTGCTGATGCTCGGCTGGATGGACGACGAGGCCCTCCACCGCACCCTCACCACCGGCCGCTGCACCTACTGGTCCCGCAGCCGCCAGGAGTACTGGGTCAAGGGCGACACCTCCGGCCACGTCCAGCACGTCAGGTCCGTCGCCCTCGACTGCGACGCCGACACCGTCCTCGTCACGGTCGACCAGGTCGGCGCCGCCTGCCACACCGGCGCCCGGACCTGCTTCGACGCCGACGTGCTCCCCGTATCCGGGTCCGACGCGGACCCCGTCTCCGAGTAGGGTCTGGCGCCATGGATCTCGACACCTTCCGCAAGCTGGCGACCGACCGCCGCGTCATCCCCGTCAGCCGCCGGCTGCTCGCGGACGGCGACACCCCGGTCGGGCTCTACCGCAAGCTCGCCGCCGAACGGCCCGGCACCTTCCTCCTCGAATCCGCGGAGAACGGCCGCTCCTGGTCCCGCTACTCCTTCATCGGCGTCCGCAGCGACGCCACCCTGACGGTGAAGGACGGCGAGGCCCACTGGCTGGGCACCCCGCCCGTCGGCGTCCCCACCGACGGCGACCCGCTCCAGGCCCTGCGCGCCACCGTCGAGACCCTCCACACCCCGCGCGACCTGGCCTCGGGCATGCCCCCCTTCACCGGCGGCATGGTCGGCTACCTCGGCTACGACATCGTCCGCCGCCTGGAGAAGATCGGCGACTCCACCCGGGACGACCTCGAACTCCCCGAGCTGACCATGCTCCTCACCAGCGACCTCGCGGTCCTCGACCACTGGGACGGCTCGGTCCTGCTGATCGCCAACGCGATCAACCACAACGACCTGGAGACCGGCATCGAGGAGGCGTACGAGCACGCCGTCGCCCGCCTCGACGCCATGGAGGCCGACCTGGCCCGCCCGGTCGCCACCGCCCCCACCGCCCTGCCCGCCTCCGCGCTCCCCGAGTTCTCCGCGCTCTGGGGCGGAGAGGCCTACCAGGACGCCGTCGAGGACATCAAGGAGCGCATCCGGGCCGGCGAGGCCTTCCAGGTCGTCCCCTCGCAGCGCTTCGAGACCGCCTGCACCGCCTCCGCGCTCGACGTCTACCGGGTCCTGCGGGCCACCAACCCGTCCCCGTACATGTACCTCTTCCGCTTCGAGAACGGCTTCGACGTCGTCGGCTCCAGCCCCGAGGCCCTCGTCAAGGTCGAGGACGGTCACGCGCTGCTCCACCCCATCGCCGGCACCCGGCACCGCGGCGCCACCCCGCAGGAGGACCACGACCTCGCCGAGGAACTGCTCGCCGACCCCAAGGAGCGCGCCGAGCACCTCATGCTCGTCGACCTCGGCCGCAACGACCTCGGCCGCGTCTGCGCGCCCGGCTCCGTCGAGGTCGTCGACTTCATGTCCGTCGAGCGCTACTCGCACGTCATGCACATCGTCTCCACCGTGACCGGCGAGGTCGCCGAGGGCAGGACCGCCTTCGACGTCCTCACCGCCTGCTTCCCGGCCGGCACGCTCTCGGGCGCGCCCAAGCCCCGCGCGATGCAGATCATCGAGGAGCTCGAACCCTCCCGGCGCGGCCTGTACGGCGGATGTGTCGGTTATCTCGATTTCGCCGGCGACGCGGACACGGCCATCGCCATCCGCACCGCCCTGCTCCGCGACGGAACCGCGTATGTGCAGGCCGGAGCGGGTGTCGTCGCCGACTCCGACCCCGTCGCCGAGGACAACGAGTGCCGGAACAAGGCCGCGGCCGTCCTCCGCGCCGTCCACACGGCCAACCGGATGAACGGCGCCTGACCACGTAGGGGATAGTGGGGTACGTGAGTGCCGTACCCGTACCCCAGCCCCGCGCCGCCCGCGCGGCCGTCGCCGGCGGCGGCCGCCGCAGCCTGGCCGCGGCCCTCTTCCTCGGTGCCCTCGGCGCCACCGTCGTCCTGCTCTCCGCGGGCCAGATCTGGGCGGAGGGCACCGCGTCCGTCGGCGGCGGCAGCGTCTCCGTCGAAGCCGACGGCGGCACCGTCACCGGTGTGCCGACCGCCCTCGCGATCGTCGGCCTCGCCGCGCTCTTCGCGGTCTTCGCCGTCCGCCGCACCGGCCGCACCCTCGTCGCCGCGCTCCTCACGCTCAGCGGCGCGGGCGCCGCGCTCGCCGCGGTCCTCGGCGCGTCCGACCGCGCCGCCCTGGACGCCGAGGCCGCCCGCATCAGCGGAGACACCGCCGCCGCCGTGGCCGGTCTGAGCCACACCGTCTGGCCGTACGTGACCGCCGCGGGTGCCGTCCTCATCCTGCTCGCCGGCCTCTTCGCGCTGCGCTTCGGCAAGAGCTGGCCCGCGATGGGCGGCCGCTACGAGCGCTCGGGCACCCCGCGGGCCGCCCGCAAGGCCCCCACGAACGACCCGGACCGGCCCGAGGACCTGTGGAAGGCCCTGGACCGCGGCGAGGACCCCACGCACGGGGCGTGACGGGCCGAGCCGCGGCGCCCGAGGGCGCAGCCGAGGCTCACCCGACCGCGACGCGTGATCGTCCCGGTACCCCCGATTCACCCCCGCGCGCCCGCGTGCGGGACAATGAGCGCCGAGAGTCCGCGCACGCGAGACCTCACCATCGAGCAACTGCAACGAGGAGCAACTCATGGCGGGCAGCGCCCACGGACACACCCCGGCCGCCTGGACCGGTGTCATCATCTCCTTCATCGGCTTCTGCATCGCCGGCGTCTTCATGGTGGCCGCCAACCAGGCCGGTTTCTGGGCCGGCGTGGGTGTCATCCTGCTCGGCGGCGTCGTCGGCGGGGCGATGAAGGCCGCGGGCCTCGGCATGCCGAAGGACTCGGCGGCCGTCGTCGCCGCCCGCGAGGCCGCGACGCTCCAGGCCCGTTCCTGACGCGCCACGACACATCCGAGAGCGCAGCCCGGCCGTGCCGGGCTGCGCTCTCGCGCGTCCGGGGCGAGAATCACCGGGTGGACCCGCAGCCGACGGCCGGAGCCGTGACCGACGCATCCAGCACCCGACCGGGTGAACCTGTCCCACCGACCGAACCGGCCCGCGAGGAGGCCCCCGGGGGACCGGGGGCTGCCGGGGCGCCCGGGGCTGCCGGGGCGCCTGGAGCTGCCGGGGCGTCGGCGGAGGGGCCGTCCACGCCTGCGCACACGCCTTCGCCCACGCACGGGCACACACACGGGCCCGCGGGGCCGGGGGCCGGGTCCGCAACGGCTGCGCCCACGGGGCCGGGGGCCGGGTCCGCCGCGCCTCCGCACGCGCACGCGTGGCCCGGTGGGGGGACCGTTCCGCCGCCGGGCGCCTGGGGGCCCGGCTGGACCGGCGGGCCCGTGACGGCACCGGTACCGCCACCGGCCCGGTCGCTCGCGCGTCGGCTGTTCGCGCCCGTCGCCACGCTCGCCGGGGTGGCGGCCGCCTTCGCGTACGTCGGGACCGTCGACCCCAACGAACCCGGGCACTACCCCGTCTGCCCGCTGCTCCGCTTCACCGGCATCTACTGCCCCGGCTGCGGTGGGCTCCGCAGCGCCCACGCCTTCGTCCACGGCGACCTTCCGGCCGCCCTCGGAGCCAACGCCCTCGCCGTCATCGGCTACGGAATCTTCGGCGTCCTCATGGTCGTCTGGCTGAATCGTGCTCTCCGCGGGGTGCCCATGCGCCTCGCGGTCTCCCCGGTCCTGTGGTGGGGGATCGGGGCCGTGCTCGCCCTCTTCACCCTGGTCCGGAACCTTCCCTTCGGCTCCGCGCTGGCCCCCTGAGGGCCCCGTGCGGCGCCGCGTGGACCCCTACGCGAGTCCCAGCAGATGGGACGCGACTCCGGCCGATGCGAGTCCGGGGCCGTCCTGCGGATAGGATCGATGTGGCTGAACCTGGTTCATCATCACCATCACCGTCCCGGAAGGGGGCCCCTCGCGTGAGTGTGCTCGACGAGATCATCGAAGGCGTACGCGCCGACCTCGCAGAGCGGCAGGCGCGGGTCACCCTCGACGAGCTCAAGGAGCGCGCCGCCAAGGCGCCGCAGGCCAAGGACGGCGTCGCCGCACTGCGCGGCGACGGCGTCAAGGTGATCTGCGAGGTCAAGCGCTCCAGCCCGTCCAAGGGCGCGCTCGCCGCGATCGCCGACCCGGCCGGACTCGCCGCGGACTACGAGGCGGGCGGCGCGGCCGTCATCTCCGTCCTCACCGAGCAGCGCCGCTTCGGCGGCTCGCTCGCGGACCTGGAGGCCGTCCGGGCCAAGGTCGACATCCCGGTCCTGCGCAAGGACTTCATCGTCACCGCGTATCAGCTCTGGGAAGCACGGGCGTACGGAGCGGATCTCGCGCTCCTCATCGTCGCCGCCCTGGAGCAGGAGGCCCTGGTCTCCCTCATCGAGCGCGCCGAGTCCATCGGGCTCACCCCGCTCGTCGAGGTCCACGACGAGGACGAGGTCGAGCGTGCCGTCGAGGCGGGCGCCCGGATCATCGGCGTGAACGCGCGCAACCTGAAGACCCTCAAGGTCGACCGCTCCACCTTCGAGCGCGTCGCCCCCGAGATCCCCGCGCACATCGTCAAGATCGCCGAGTCCGGCGTCCGCGGCCCGCACGACCTCATCGCCTACGCCAACGCCGGCGCCGACGCGGTCCTGGTCGGCGAGTCGCTCGTCACCGGCCGCGACCCGAAGGCCGCCGTCGCCGACCTGGTCGCCGCCGGCGCCCACCCGGCACTCCGGCACGGCCGGAGCTGACCGCGTCATGACCCGCCGCCGCGCCACGCCGACCCCTCCGGGCACCGCCCGGGGGACCGTCGGCGTGCCCGGCGGCAGGCTGCGCGTCGCAGCCGCGTCCGTACCCGCGCCGCACGCCCCGCTGGCCCGGGGCTGCCGTCCGCGTGGCTGCCGCGCGCCCGCCCGCCGTGTCCACGGTCGCCGGGTGCGGTACGTCATCGGGGACGAGCCCGGCCAGGTCAACGGCATGCGATGGCGCCGGCGCCCTGCGCGCACCTCCACGAACTGACGCAACCGCCCAGCCACCGAGCCCTCCGGCCCTGTGGCCCAGCGCCGTACCGCGCCGCGCCGTTGTCCCCGCCACCCGCCGCCCGTGTGGGCAATCGTCCCGCTGGGGCGGGACGGGTGGGCACACGGGACGGCGCGCTCGGCGGCGCCTCCGCCCCTTGTGCCTGAACCCGCACCGCAAGCACGGTGCACAAAGGGTGCGGGTCAGGGCGCGGGGAGCCTGGGCCCGGCAAGGGGCGCCGTCCGTTGTGCCCACCCGTTCCGCCCCTGGGAGTCCCCCCTGGACGAAGTCCTTGGGGGAGGAACGAATGCCCACAACGGGCGGGGCGAGCGGTCCGAGGCCCACGACGGGCGAGGCCCACGACGGGCGAGGCCCACGACGGGCGCGGCCCGCAGTGGGCGCCGACCGCGGCGCGAGCCGGCTATGGCGTTGGCGGACAGGAGTGGGGCGGGCGCATACCGTGACCATCGACCGCACGTAAAACACGGGGCACCCGCCCCGCGAGGAGCATCCGCATGTCCAGCGAGTTCTTCATTCCAGACCCGGAGGGTCAGGTCCCCACCCCCGAGGGCTACTTCGGTGCCTACGGCGGCAAGTTCATCCCCGAGGCCCTCGTCGCCGCCGTCGACGAGGTCGCCGTCGAGTACGACAAGGCCAAGTCCGACCCGGAGTTCGCCCGCGAGCTCAACGACCTGATGGTCAACTACACGGGCCGCCCGAGCGCCCTCACCGAGGTGCCCCGGTTCGCCGAGCACGCCGGCGGCGCCCGGATCTTCCTCAAGCGCGAGGACCTGAACCACACCGGCTCGCACAAGATCAACAACGTGCTCGGTCAGGCCCTGCTCACCAAGCGCATGGGCAAGACCCGCGTGATCGCCGAGACCGGCGCCGGTCAGCACGGCGTGGCCACCGCCACCGCCTGCGCCCTCTTCGGCCTCGACTGCACCATCTACATGGGCGAGGTCGACACCCAGCGCCAGGCCCTCAACGTGGCCCGGATGCGGATGCTCGGCGCCGAGGTCGTGGCCGTGAAGTCCGGCAGCCGTACCCTCAAGGACGCCATCAACGAGGCGTTCCGCGACTGGGTCGCCAACGTGGACCGGACGCACTACCTGTTCGGCACCGTGGCGGGCCCGCACCCCTTCCCCGCCATGGTCCGCGACTTCCACCGCGTCATCGGCGTCGAGGCCCGCCGCCAGATCCTGGAGCGGGCCGGCCGCCTCCCCGACGCGGCCATCGCCTGCGTCGGCGGCGGCTCCAACGCCATCGGCCTCTTCCACGCCTTCGTCCCGGACGCGGACGTCCGTCTGATCGGCTGCGAGCCGGCCGGCCACGGCGTCGAGACCGGCGAGCACGCGGCCACCCTCACCGCCGGCGAGCCGGGCATCCTGCACGGTTCGCGGTCGTACGTCCTCCAGGACGAGGAGGGCCAGATCACCGAGCCGTACTCGATCTCGGCGGGCCTCGACTACCCGGGCATCGGCCCGGAGCACGCGTACCTGAAGGACAGCGGGCGCGGCGAGTACCGCGCCGTCACCGACGACGCCGCCATGCAGGCGCTGCGGCTGCTCTCCCGTACCGAGGGGATCATCCCGGCCATCGAGTCGGCGCACGCCCTCGCCGGGGCGCTCGAGGTCGGCAAGGAGCTCGGCAAGGACGCCCTGCTCCTCGTGAACCTCTCCGGGCGCGGCGACAAGGACATGGACACGGCCGCCCGCTACTTCGGCCTGTACGACGGGGAGGGCTCCAAGTGACGACCGGCAACATCCAGCTGCTCAGCGACACCCTCGCCAAGGCGAAGGCCGAGAACCGGGCCGCGCTCATCGCGTACCTCCCGGCCGGCTTCCCGACCGTCGACGGCGGCATCGCGGCGATCAAGGCCGTCTTCGACGGCGGTGCGGACGTGGTCGAGGTCGGCCTCCCGCACAGCGACCCGGTCCTCGACGGGCCGGTCATCCAGACCGCCGACGACATCGCCCTGCGCGGCGGCGTCAAGATCGCCGACGTCATGCGGACGGTCCGCGAGGCCCACGAGGCCACCGGAAAGCCGGTCCTCGTCATGACGTACTGGAACCCGATCGACCGGTACGGCGTCGAGCGCTTCACCGAGGAGCTCGCCGCGGCCGGCGGCGCGGGCTGCATCCTGCCCGACCTGCCGGTCCAGGAGTCCGACGTCTGGCGTGCGAACGCCGACAAGCACGGTCTCGCGACCGTCTTCGTCGTCGCGCCCAGCAGCAAGGACGAGCGCCTCGCCACCATCACGGCGGCCGGCTCCGGCTTCGTCTACGCGGCCTCCCTCATGGGTGTCACCGGCACCCGCGAGTCGGTCGGCGAGCAGGCGGCCGACCTGGTCCGCCGCACCCGCGCCACCTCCGCGCTGCCCGTCTGCGTCGGCCTCGGCGTCTCCAACGCCACCCAGGCCAAGGAGGTCGCCGCCTTCGCCGACGGCGTCATCGTCGGCTCCGCGTTCGTGAAGCGGATCCTCGACGCCGACGGCGACGAGACCGCGGGACTCGCCGCCGTAAGGGAACTGGCGGCCGAACTCGCCGAGGGCGTCCGGCGCGTTTCGTAACCCATCCGGGTGGATCTGCGACCGGGGAGGCACGCACGTGCCTCCCCGGTTCGTTTCCGAGGCGTGAGCCAGAAGAACAGTGGTGACGGTAATCGGAGTGCGCGGGAGCGTCTCCAGCAGCAGCGCGAGCACGAGAAGGCCCGCGAGAAGCAGCGGCGGATCCTGATCGTGTCGGCGGCGGTGGTCGGCGTCCTCGGACTCGCCGCGGTCGTCGGTGTGATCGCCGCGGGCGGCGACAAGGACAGCGGATCCGACAAGGCGGGCCCGGTCGTCGCGCCCACCGGGGCGACCGAGGAGGACGGCAAGCCCGCCGTCCCCACCGGGAAGGCGGACGCCCCATCGACGCTGGCGATCTGGGAGGACTTCCGCTGCCCGGCGTGCGCCCAGTTCGAGAACGCGTTCCGGGACACCATCCACGAGCTGGAGGCCGCGGGCGCGGTCAGGACCGAGTACCACCTCGCCACCCTCATCGACGGGAACATGGGCGGCAGCGGCTCCCTGCGCGCGGCGAACGCCGCCGCGTGCGCCCAGGACGCGGGGAAGTTCACCGCGTACCACGACACGCTCTACATCAACCAGCCGCCGGAGACGGACGACGCCTTCGGCAGCAACGACAAGCTGATCGAGCTCGCGGCGAAGGTGCCGGGGCTCGACACGCCCGCCTTCCGCAGCTGTGTGAACGACGGCACGCACGACACCTGGGTGGCCAAGTCGAACGAGGCCTTCCAGAACGGCGGCTTCCGCGGCACGCCGTCCGTCCTGCTCAACGGGGAGTCGATCTTCCCGCAGAAGGGGAACGAGCAGATCTCCCCGGACAACCTGAAGAAGTGGGTCGCCGAGGCAAACAAGGGCAAGAAGCCCGGCACGGCGGCCCCGGCGACCGCCCCCGCGGCCTCCCCGGGCTCTCCCTCGGCGGGCTGAGCCGCCGCCTCCGGCCCGGGTTAGTTACCCATACGTTGCCGGGTGGGCTGCCGTCCCGCCCGCCCGGCAGGGTAGCGTCGGTCCTGCCATGGACCTTGCCTACATTCCCAGCCCGTCGACCGGCGTGATCAACCTCGGACCGATCCCGCTGCGCGGCTATGCCTTCTGCATCATCATCGGTGTCTTCGTCGCCGTCTGGTACGGCAACAAGCGCTGGATCGCCCGGGGCGGCACCGCCGGCACCGTGGCCGACATCGCCGTCTGGGCGGTGCCCTTCGGCCTCGTCGGCGGACGCCTCTACCACGTGATCACCGACTACCAGCTGTACTTCAGCGAGGGTGAGAACTGGGTCGACGCCTTCAAGATCTGGGAGGGCGGCCTCGGTATCTGGGGCGCCATCGCGCTCGGCGCGGTGGGTGCCTGGATCGGCTGCCGCCGCAGGGGCATCCCGCTCCCGGCGTACGCCGACGCCATCGCTCCCGGCATCGCGTTCGCCCAGGCCATCGGCCGCTGGGGCAACTGGTTCAACCAGGAGCTGTACGGCAAGCCGACCGACCTGCCCTGGGCCCTGAAGATCACCGAGGGCGCGAACCGCGAGGCCGGGCTCTACCACCCGACCTTCCTGTACGAGTCGCTCTGGTGCGTCGGTGTCGCCGTCCTCGTCATCTGGGCCGACCGCCGCTTCAAGCTCGGCCACGGGCGCGCCTTCGCGCTGTACGTCGCCGCGTACTGCGTGGGCCGGGCCTGGATCGAGTACATGCGCGTCGACGAGGCCCACCACATCCTGGGCCTGCGCCTGAACGTGTGGACCGCGATCGGCGTCTTCGTGCTCGCCGTGGTCTACATGGTGATCTCGGCGCGGATCCGCCCGGGCCGCGAGGAGATCGTCGAGCCGAAGGCCGCGAAGGAGGCCGCCGGCAAGGCGGCGGGCAAGACGGCCGAAGGCGACGAGGACGCGTCGCCCGAGGACGCTGCCGCGGACTCCGTCACGGATCCCCTCACGGACAGCGGGAAGGACGCCGACAGCGCCGACGCCGCTGGCCCCGACAGCTCCGACAGCTCCGACAGCTCCGACCGTTCCGGTGGGGACGTGGAGCACGGGGCCGACAACGGCGCCGGGTCCGCCGCCAAGAGCTGAACCCCCTCCAGCCGGTCGAAAGGGCCGTCGGGACCGAGAGGTCCCGGCGGCCCTTTCGCGTACGCGGGTGCGGGAGCCGGGCTCATGCCCGGGTCCCGGCGTCAGGCCGTGCGGGCCGCGAGGGCGAGGGTCCGGTGGGCGCCCGCCACCACCGCCGCGTCCACGAAGCGCCCGTCCGGGAGGGCGAGGGCGCCCAGCTCGGGGCCGGCGGCCGCGACGACCTCCCGTGCCGCGTCGACCTCCTCCGGGGTGGGGAGGTAGGCGCGCTCGATGACCGGGAGCTGGCGGGGGTGGATGGCCGCCCGGCCGAAGAAGCCCATGGCACGGCCCCGGGCGCAGCCCGCGGCCAGCGCGTCCAGGTCGCTGATGTCGGGATGGACCGACTGGGCCGGGGGCGGGAGGGCGGCCGCGCGGGCCGCGACCACCACCCGGCCGCGCGACCAGTCCAGGGCGCAGTCCTCCCGTACCCCGAGGTCCGCGCGGAGATCGGCCTCGCCGAGCGCGATGCCGCGGACGGCGGGATGGGCGGTGGCGATGGCGTACGCGTGCTCCACGGCCAGGGCGTTCTCCAGGAGCGGGTAGAGCGGGAGGCCGGGGGCGAGCTCGACGAGCCGGTGGATGTCAGTGGCGTGTGTCACCTTGGGAACACGAAGACCGTGGAGGCCGGGGAGGAGGGCCAGGGTGGGGATGTCGCGCGGGGTGTGGACGCGGACGTGGACCGGGACGGGGTGCGGGTCCGTGAGCAGATCGGCCGTGGCCTCGAGGGCGTACGCCTTGCGGTGCGGGGCGACCGCGTCCTCCAGATCGACGATGACGACGTCGGCGCCGGAGGACAGGGCCTTGCGGACCACATCGGGGCGGTCGCCCGGGGCGTACAGCCAGGTGAGGGCGGGCGTGGAGGGCGGGCGGCGCGTCGTGGCCTTCGCGCGGGTCGGGGTCTCGCTCATGTTGCTCATACCGCTCCCTGCTCGCGGAGGCTGCCGATCTCGGCGGGGGTGAGGCCGATCTCGGAGAGGACGGCGGTGGTGTCGGCGCCGTGGGGGCGGCCGGGCCAGCGGATGGCTCCGGGAGTCTCGGAGAGGCGGAAGAGGACGTTCTGCATCTTGATCGGGCCCAGTTCGGGGTCCTGCACCTCGGTGACGGTGCTGAGCGCCTGGTACTGGGGGTCGTCGACGACGTCCCGGATGTCGTAGACCGGGGCGATCGCCGCCTCGGCCTTCTCGAACACCGCCATCGCCTCGTCCCGGGTGCGGCGGGCGATCCAGGAGCCGACCGCCTCGTCGAGGACGTCCGCGTGCTCGGCCCGTCCGGTGCCGTCGGCGAACCACGGCTCGTCGATCAGATCGGGGCGGCCGACCAGCACCATGACGCGTTCGGCGATGGACTGGGCGGAGGTGGAGACGGCGACCCAGGAGCCGTCGGAGGTGCGGTACGTGTTGCGGGGCGCGTTGTTGCGGGAGCGGTTGCCCGTGCGGGGCTGGACATAGCCGAGCTGGTCGTACCAGAGGGGGTGGGGCCCGATGACCGAGAGCATCGGTTCGATGATCGCCATGTCGACGACCTGGCCACGCCCGGTCGTGGTCCTCGCGGTGAGCGCGGTCATCACCGCGTACGCCGTGGCCAGGGCGGCGATCGAGTCGGCCAGGCCGAAGGGGGGCAGGGTGGGCGGGCCCTCGGGCTCGCCGGTGATGGCGGCGAAACCGCTCATGGCCTCGGCGAGGGTGCCGAAACCGGGGCGGTGGGCGTACGGGCCGAACTGGCCGAAGCCGGTGACCCGGGCCAGGACCAGACGCGGGTTGACGGTGGCGAGCTCCTCCCAGCCGAGACCCCAGCGTTCCAGGGTGCCGGGGCGGAAGTTCTCCACGATCACGTCGGCGTCGGCGGCGAGCGCGAGAAGGGTGTCACGGCCGCCGGGGGAGGACAGATCGAGGGTGATCGTCCGCTTGTTGCGGCCGAGGACCTTCCACCAGAGACCGATGCCGTCCTTGGCGGGGCCGTGGCCGCGGGACGGGTCGGGCTTGCGGGGGTGCTCGACCTTGACGACGTCGGCGCCGAAGTCGCCGAGCATCGTGGCGGCGAGCGGGCCGGCGAAGAGGGTCGCGAGATCCAGGACCCGCAGACCGTGGAGGGGCGCTCGGGGTGCGGCGCCGACGGCGGACGTGTCGGAGCAGTGGGAGGCGTGAGCGGCGTGAACGGCGTGGGACGGGGTGGTGGACGCGGCCGGGGTGTGCGGCGTGCGGGCGTGAGGCGTGGGGGTCATGCGGGGTCGGTCTCCTTCTCGTCCTGGTCCCGGGGCTCGCCGAGGGAGCCGAAGGCGGCCTCGATCTCGGTGCGGTAGGGCATCGACGTCGACGCGCCCTCGCGCTGGACGGAGAGCGCGGCGGCGGTCCCCGCCCAGGCGAGTGCCTCGGGGGCGGGGCGGCCCTCGCCGAGGGCGACCACCAGCGCGCCGACGAAGGTGTCACCGGCGGCGGTGGTGTCCACGGCCCGGACGCGGGGCGCGGGCACCGTCACCGGATCGGCGCCCCGGACGGCGTACAGGCTGCCGGCCGCCCCCAGGGTGACGACGACCTCGGGGACGTCCCGGAGCAGCGCGAGCGCCGCCTCGCGGGGGTCCTTCAGGCCGGTCAGCGCGGCGGCCTCGTGCTCGTTGGGCACCAGCAGGTCGATGGTGGCGAGCAGTTCGGGAGGGAGGGGCTGGGCGGGGGCGGGGGTGAGGACGGTGCGGACGCCGAGGCGGCGGGCGGTCGCGGCGCCCTCCACGACGACGGAGAGGGGGAGTTCGAGCTGCAGCAGCAGGGCGTCGGCGGTGCCGATGAGGGCCTCGTCGCCGTGGTCGAGGGAGGTGACGGTGCCGTTCGCACCGGGGACGACGACGATCGCGTTGCCGCCGTCGTCGTCGACGACGATGTGCGCGGTGCCGGAGGCGCCCTCGGCGGTGCGCAGGAGATCGGTGTCCACCGAGCACTGTTCGAGGGTGGCCCGGAGCCGGGTGCCGAAGTCGTCGGCGCCGACCGCGCCGATCATCGACACCTCGCCGCCGGCGCGCGCGGCGGCGACGGCCTGGTTGGCGCCCTTGCCGCCGGGGATCGTACGGAAGGCGCGGCCGGTGACGGTTTCGCCGAGGGCCGGGGCCCTCGGGACGTAGGCGACGAGGTCCATGTTGGTGCTGCCGAGTACGACGATGCTGGTCATGGGCGTACTGCCTCCAGGTGGGTCAGTTCGGCCAGGGTGTCGAAGCCGATGCCGTCGAAGGACGGGACGGAGGTCGCGAGACGGTTCTTGAGGGGGGAGGTCCAGCGCTCCGGCAGCCGGTCGGGGTGACCGGCGAGCAGCCCGGCGACCGAACCCGCGGTGGCGCCGTTGGAGTCGGTGTCCCAGCCGCCGGAGACCGCCGCGCAGATGGAGCGGGTGAAGTCGCCGTCGGCGTGGGTGAGGGCGGCGGCGAGCAGGGCGGCGTTGGGGACGGCATGCACCCAGTGGTACCCGCCGAGTTCGGCGTGCAGACGGTCGACGACGGCGTCGAAGTCGGGGGTCTCGCGGGCGAGCCCGATCCCTCGGCGGACCGCCCGTGCGAGGCGGGACCGCGGTGGGATCACGGCGAGGCCCTCCGCGAGCGAGCGGTGGACGTCGGCGGTGCCGGTCGCGGCGGTGGCGAGGGTGGCGGCGACGAACATGGCGCCGTAGACGCCGTTCGCCGTGTGGGTGAGGGTCGCGTCCCGGTACGCCTGCCCGGCGGCGGCGACCGGGTCCCCCGGGTGGGTCCAGCCGTGGACGTCGGCCCGGATCTGGGCGCCGATCCACTCGCGGAACGGGTTGCGGTGGACGGCGGTCAGCGGGGGTTCGACCCCGTCGAGGAGATTGCGGTAGGCCACGCGCTCGGCCGTGAAGGTGCGGCCGGCGGGAAGCTCGTCGAGCCAGAGGCGGGCGACGTCGGCGGTGGTGAAGCCGCGGCCGTGGCGCTGGAGCAGCAGCAGGTTGAGGAGGGGGTAGTTGAGGTCGTCGTCCTCGGGCATCCCGTCGATGTTCTCGGCGAGGGAGGTGGGGGCGGAGCGGCGGTTCCAGGGGTGGGCGGCGAGCAGCTCGGGCGGGACGCCGCGGGCGGTGAACCAGGTGGAGAGGGGCCAGTTGCCGGTGGCACGGGCGAGGGCGCGGATGGCGGGGAGGCCGAGCTTCTCGACGGGCTTGCCGAGAAGGCAGCCCGCGGCTCGGCCGAGCCAGGAGGCGTGCAGGCGGTCGTGCAGGCGGTCGTGTAGACGGTCGTGCGGGGTGTCGCCTCCCCCCGACCCGCCGCCTGCGCCCGTCGGCGCGGGGGGACGCCCCCTTCCCGAGGCCTCGGCGGGGCCGGGGCCTTCGTTCGCGAACCCCCGGGTCCACGGCGCCTCGCGCGGGGAGCCGGAGCCCGACAACGGGGGATGCGTCCACCCCCCACCCCCGGACTCCGGCCGGGGGTGCCACCAACGCCCCTCTGGGCGACAGCCCGCAGTGACCGTCGCCGGGTCCCCGTCGGTGTCCCCGTCCCCGCCCCCGTCCGCGTCCGGGGCCTGGACCGGGGGAGGGGCGGTGTGGGGGGTCGTCAGCGCCCGGATGCCGGCGAGGTCCGTCGGCTCCTGCGCCGACAGCGGGGTGGGGAGGGCCGACAACGCGGCGAGGAGGGAGTCCGCCAGGGGGCGGAGGTCCGGCCGGGGGGAGGCGGAGGCGCCGGCCGTCTCCGGGGCGGGTGGGCCGCCCGCCGCCGCCCAGCGGGCCGCGAGGGCACGGGCGTCGCGGCCGTCCTCCGCCGCCTGGCGGAGTTCGTGGCCCACCAGGTCCTCCGCTTGGACCCAGGTCAGGCGGAGGCTCATCGGACGGCCGCACCCGTCAGGGTCGCGAACGTCCGCTCGTGGGCCCTGCGGCGTTTCCTGTCCTGGGCGAAGATCTCGTGGGTCACCTCCGTCAGGGCCCTCGCCGGCGCGTGCAGGTCCAGCCGGCTCGCCTCCGCCACCCGCTTCGCCCACTCGGCCGGCACCGCCTGCTCCCCGTGCAGCGCGCCCACGATCGCGCCCGCCATCGTGGCGATCGAGTCGCAGTCACGGCCGTAGTTGACGGAGCCCAGCACCGTACGCCGGTAGTCGCCCTCTCCGACGAGCAGCATGCCGAGGGCGATCGGGAGTTCCTCGATCGCGTGGAGACGGGACGGGCGACGGGCGCCGAGGGAGGGGGAGCGGTAGTCGGGGCCCACCGAGTCGAACGGGGCCACCGCCGTCCGGAGCGGCGTCAGCGCCGACTCGAAGTCCCGGTGCCGGGAGGCCACTTCCGTCACCGCCTCGATCGCCGCCAGGGTCCCGTCCTTCGCGAGCGACAGGGCGGTGTCGACCACGGAGGCCGGCGTGGCGCCGGGCTCGCACGCAGCCGCCACCGCCGCCGCGAACACCGCCGCCGCCTCGCGGCCGTACGAGGACTGGTGCGCGCCCGCGATGTCGAGGGCCTCGGCGTACGCGGCCTCCGGGTGGGCCGCGTTGACGAGCCCGACCGGGGCCATGTACATCGCGGCACCGCAGTTGACGATGTTGCCGCTGCCGGCCTCGCGCGGGTCCACATGGCCGTAGTGGATGCGTGTCACCAGCCACTTCTCGGCCAGGAAGATCCGCTGGAGCGGGAGTGCCTCCGCCTCCAGTTCCGGGATCCAGACGGGGTTGCCCATGAGGTCGGGGACGAGGTGGTCCGCGACCGCGTACGCGTCGAGGTGGCCGCGGACCTTCTCGTACACCCGGATCAGCGCATGGGTCATCAAGGTGTCGTCGGTGACGTGCCCGTCGCCCTTGTGGTACGGGGCGATGGGGCGGGCGGTGCGCCAGGCGTCGCCGTTCCACGGGCCGACGATCCCGGTGACGCGGCCGCCGTGGCGTTCCAGGATCTGCTGGGGGGTGTAGCCCTCGACGGGGCCGCCGAGCGCGTCGCCGACGGCGGCCCCGAGGAGACTGCCGGTGATCCGGTCATCCAGTGCGGGCGTCACCACGGGGGGTGTTGTGGGTGTCATGTCGGGATTGTCCACCCAGGGTGGGCGGTTCCGTGGCTGCGAGCAGCCCGGCGAGTTCGACCAGATCCGTTCCCGCGAGGCGGGGCAGCGCGCAGCCCGCGAGGGTTCGGCACGCCTCCCGCCAGGTCGCCGGCACCGAACGGCCCCCGCCCAGCGCCCCGGTGAGCGCGCCGGCCAGCGCGGGCGCGGAGTCGGCGACCCGGGAGAGGCAGACGGCGGCCGGGACGGCGGCCGTCATCTCGCCCCGGGCGGCGGCGGCGAGGGCGAGCGCCACCGGGACGGTCTCGGCGGCGGCGATGCCGTAGCTGTAGACGTGGTCCACGATCTGGTGCTCGAGGAGCGGGACCAGTTCGAAGGCCGAAGCGGCGGTCTGGGCCAGCTTCACCGCGTACCGGGCGTTGCGGCCGATCTCGGTGACGGGCGGGAGCTCGGCGAGCGCCGCCTCGACGGCCTCGTCGACCGTCGCCCCGCCGAGGGCCGCGGCGACGGCCGCCGCCATCGCGCGGGCGCCGTGGACGCCGTCGCCGTCCTGGGTGTACCGGGCGTCGAACGCGGCGAGTTCGGCCGCGGCGCGGGGGTCGCCGGGGTGGACGACGGCCAGGACGACGGCCCGGACGGAGGCCGCGTCGTCGAAGAAGTGCGGGTTGTCGTGTCCGGTCGCGGGCGGACGCAGGCCGGTGGCGAGATTGCCGAGTCCCGCGCGGACGGAGATCCGGGCGCGCAGCGGGAGCACGGCGGACTCGACCTCGGGGGCGCGTTCCGCCGCGGCGGCGACCTGTCCGGCGAGGGCGTTCCAGGCGAGGTCGACGGCGGCGCGGAGCCGGCGCTCCTCCGGGAGGCCGGTGAAGACCGGGCCCGGGGCGGCGAGGATCGCCTCGGCGGTGAAGACCGCCCATTCGGCGTCGTCGGAGGGGCCGAGGCGGAGGGGCTCGGGGGGCTGGTTGAGGGCGATGGGGACGGGGAGGGTGGTCGTGGCGTTCTGCTCGGCGAAGGTGTCGAGCTCGCGGGTGAGACGGCGGGTCCACTCGGGCATGCGGGCGGCGCGGTGCCTGGCGGCGGGCCATCCTGCGGCGTCGCCTGCGGCGAGGCCGAGGAGGAGGCCCTCCACCGCGTCGCGCGGTGGCCTGCGGGGGGCCTCGGGCTGTCGGTCCTCTCGGGTGCCGCCCCACGAACCCGTGCCGTGCGGAGGGGCGGGGTCCGGTGTGTCGGTGCCCGGCAGCGGGGTCACCGTCAGGTCCTGGTGGGCGCCGAGCAGGGGGCCGGCGTCCGGCGAGGGGTGCCGCGCCCACCCTCCCCCGGACTCCGTCTGGGGGTGCCCCCACCGCCCTGCGGAACGATTGCCCACGGCGGTGGGAGCGTCGCCCAGGGCGGTGGGGGCGTCGCCCGCAGAGGCGAGAGCGCTGCCCAGGGCGGTGGGGGCGTCGCCCGCAGAGGCGGGAGCGCTGCCCAGGGCGGTGGGGGCGTCGCCCGCAGAGGCGGGGGAGTTGCCCACGGCGGTGGGGGCGTTGCCCACGGCGGTGGGGGCGTTGCCCTTGGCGGTGGGAGCGCTGCCCGCGGTCGCCGCGGCCGTGGTCGTCGTCGTGTCGTCGCTCATCAGGATTCCCCCTCCGGGGTCAGCAGGTCCGCTACGTCCAGGACGTGGTAGCCGCGCATCGAGGGAAGGCAGCTGCCCGTGACCGGGGTGATGGCCGAGGCCCATTCCTCGGGGATCGACCGCACCCCGCCGGCCGCGCCCGCGAGCGCGCCCGCCACCGCCGCCGTGGTGTCGGCGTCGCGGCCCATGTTGACCGCCGTCAGGACCGCCGTACGGAAGTCGCCCCGCGCCGCCGCGAAGGCGCCGAACGCCAGGCCCACCGCCTCCGGGGCCAGGTCCGTCCACGGGTAGCCGCCGATGACGACCGCCGAGCGGACCTGGCGCTCGCGGGTCAGCGGGTCCGGCTGGACGCGCTGGGCGGCGACCACCGCGCGGCGCAGCGAGCGGGCCGTCCACGAGTCCATCGGGACGGCCGAGAGGGCTGCCGCGATCACCGAGGTCACCCCCGCTCCCGCCATCGCGGCCGCGACGCCCGCCGCGACCGCCTGGCCGCCGTAGATGCCCTCGCCGTCGTGGCTGACGCTGCCGTCGATCGCGACCAGTCGGGCCGCCTCCGCCGGGCGGCCCGCCGCGAACACCCCGAACGGCGCCGCCCGCATGGCGAGACCGTCGCTCCAGGCGTGCCGGTGCTGCGCGGAGATGGGCGCGGCGAGGCCGCGGCGGAGGTTCTCCAGGGTGCCGCGCTCCGAGAAGCCCGCCCCGCGGAACGGGCCTTCGTCGAGATCGGCGATCCAGTGGTGCCAGGCCCGTTCGACGTGGTGGACGGTGAGGGCCGAGCCGTGCCGGGCCAGGAGCAGCGCCGAGAAGATGGCGTACTCGGTGTCGTCCGTGCCCGCCGGGCTGTCCGTCACGAAGCCCTCGATCCGGCCCCAGCGGCGGCGGATCTCGGAGGGGCGCATGTTCTCGGCGGGCGCGCCGAGCGCGTCGCCGACGGCGAGGCCGAGGAGCGCCCCTCTCGCCCGTTCGCGCGTATCGCATGCCGTGGTGGTCACCATGTCCGTGGCCCCTTCCTCGGTGGGGGCGCATCGACGGCGCCCCGATGCCTGGATCTGTGCCACGACGGGCCGCGAACTCGCCGAAGAAACGTCTCTGTCACCCGCCTGACACCTCGCCAGAACCCGGTTCACGCAGCAAGGCACGCCTTAGTAAGTACGGCCTGCCTTGCTGGCGCGCCCCTTACATCGCGCGTATTTTCGAGGGTGTTGGGGGCGGCGGGAGCAACCCGGCCCGCCGGAACGAGGGGAGAGCCATGTCCATCATCGAAGCTCAGGCGCCACTGCACGAGGCCCACCGCGACAACCACACGCACCGTGACGTGAACGGCGGTTGGCTGCGGCCGGCCGTCTTCGGCGCGATGGACGGACTCGTCTCCAACCTCGCCCTGATGACCGGTGTCGCCGGCGGCGCGGTCTCCACCCAGACCGTCGTCATCACCGGTCTCGCCGGACTCGCGGCCGGCGCCTTCTCCATGGCGGCCGGCGAGTACACCTCCGTCGCCTCGCAGCGCGAACTCGTCCAGGCGGAACTGGACGTCGAGCGCCGCCAGTTGCGCAAGCACCCCATCGACGAGATGGAGGAGCTCGCCGCGCTCTACGCCTCCCGGGGCGTCGAGCCCGCGCTGGCCCGCGAGGTCGCGATGCAGCTGTCGAAGGATCCCGAGCAGGCCCTGGAGATCCACGCCCGCGAGGAGCTCGGCATCGATCCGGACGACCTGCCGTCGCCGATGGTCGCCGCGGTCTCGTCCTTCGGCTCCTTCGCGATCGGCGCGCTCCTCCCCGTCCTGCCGTTCCTGCTCGGGGCGACCGCGCTCTGGCCGGCCGTGCTGCTCGCGCTCGTCGGGCTCTTCGCCTGCGGCGCGCTCGTGGCCCGGGTGACCGCGCGCGGCTGGCTCTTCAGCGGCATGCGCCAGCTCGTCCTCGGCGGCGCCGCCGCGGCCGTCACGTACGGGCTCGGCATGCTCCTCGGAGCCGCGCTGTAGCCCGTCCCGTACGGATGTGAGGCCGGGTGCGGATTCCGTACCCCCGCAGAAGACCGAGAGGCTCCCGAAAGGGGCCTCTCGGTCTTTTCGGTGCACCTTTTCGGGGCGTAAGCCTCTTATCGGCTGTGACGTATATCCCTGGCCCGATCCGCCGCAGCGATGAGACACTATGCACGACGCCACATATGTAGCCGGTTACTCGGCGGTTTCGAACCCGTGACCAACGGGAATGAGGCCTGAGCGTCGCTGGGCAACGAAGCCCACACAGTGACGGGTCGCCGACGACCCGGAGATCCTCCGGATCACCTCGATCCGTCCCCGCGGGGCAGGCCTCTGACCTCGCAAACCACAGGTGAACCCACACCACCGCTCCGTATCGGTGGTGTCCGCATGTTGGAATGCGCTATCCACTTAGCGAGAAACCAGCCATCATGTAACCTGCACGAAATTTCGCGGAGGGCCAACGTCGTCCCTCGGCAGCAGAGCTCCCCCAGACGTGGTCTGGGAGGTGCCCCCAGCCACGACGACGACGGGAGAGCCGATGCGTTCCGACGCCTGGTCGCCCATGGACGGTCGCCCTGCTCCGCAGGGGATGTACGACCCCCGTAACGAACACGACGCCTGCGGTGTCGGGTTCGTGGCCACCCTCACCGGTGTAGCCAGCCACGCGCTGGTCGAGCAGGCGCTGACCGTACTGCGCAACCTCGAGCACCGCGGCGCCACCGGCTCCGAGCCCGACTCCGGTGACGGCGCCGGCATCCTGCTCCAGGTCCCGGACGCCTTCCTCCGCGAGGTCGCCGGATTCGAGCTCCCCGAGGCCGGCGCGTACGCCGTCGGCATCGCCTTCCTCCCCGAGGACGGCACCGACGAGACCGTCGCGAAGATCGAGACGATCGCCGCCGAAGAGGGCCTGAACGTCCTCGGCTGGCGCGAGGTCCCCGTCGCCCCCGAGCTGCTCGGCGCCTCCGCCCGCTCCACCATGCCGGTCTTCCGCCAGCTCTTCGTCGCCGACGGCGAGACCTCCGGCATCGCGCTCGACCGCAAGGCCTTCGTCCTGCGCAAGCGCGCCGAGCGCGAGGCCGCGACGTACTTCCCGTCGCTCTCCGCCCGCACCATCGTCTACAAGGGCATGCTGACCACCGGCCAGCTCGAGCCCTTCTTCCCGGACCTGTCGGACCGCCGCTGCGCCACCGCCGTGGCCCTCGTCCACTCCCGGTTCTCCACCAACACCTTCCCGAGCTGGCCGCTGGCCCACCCGTACCGCTTCGTCGCCCACAACGGTGAGATCAACACCGTCAAGGGCAACCGGAACTGGATGACCGCCCGCGAGGCCCAGCTCGACTCCACCGTCTTCGGCGAGGGCTCGCTCGACCGGATCTTCCCGATCTGCACCCCGGACGCCTCCGACTCGGCCTCCTTCGACGAGGTCCTCGAGCTGCTCCACCTCGGCGGCCGCTCCCTGCCCCACGCGGTCCTGATGATGGTCCCCGAGGCGTGGGAGAACCACGAGACGATGGACCCGGCCCGCCGCGCCTTCTACCAGTACCACTCCACGATGATGGAGCCCTGGGACGGCCCGGCCTGTGTCACCTTCACCGACGGCGTCCAGGTCGGCGCGGTCCTCGACCGCAACGGACTGCGCCCCGGCCGCTACTGGGTCACCGACGAGGGCCTCGTCGTCCTCTCCTCCGAGGTCGGCGTCCTCGACATCGACCCCGCCAAGGTCGTCCGCAAGGGCCGCCTCCAGCCCGGCAAGATGTTCCTCGTCGACACCGCCGAGCACCGCATCGTCGAGGACGACGAGATCAAGGCCGCCCTCGCCGCCGAGCACCCCTACGAGGAGTGGCTGGAGACCGGCGAGATCGAGCTCTCCGACCTCCCCGAGCGCGAGCACATCGTCCACACCCACGCCTCGGTCACCCGCCGCCAGCAGACCTTCGGCTACACCGAGGAAGAGCTCCGCGTCATCCTCGCGCCGATGGCCCGCACCGCCGGCGAGCCCCTCGGCTCCATGGGCACGGACTCGCCGATCGCGGCCCTCTCCGCCCGCCCGCGGCTGCTCTTCGACTACTTCACCCAGCTGTTCGCGCAGGTCACCAACCCGCCGCTCGACGCCATCCGCGAAGAGCTCGTGACCTCCCTGCGCTCCTCGCTCGGCCCCGGCAGCAACCTGCTCGAGCCCACCTCCTCGACGTGTCGCAGCGTCACCCTGCCGTTCCCGGTGATCGACAACGACGAGCTGGCCAAGCTCATCCACATCAACGCCGACGGCGACATGCCCGGCATGAAGGCCGCGACGCTCTCCGGCCTCTACCGGGTCTCCGGCGGCGGCGAGGCCCTCGCCGCCCGCCTCGACGCCATCTGCGCCGAGGCCGACACCGCCATCGAGGGCGGCGCCCGCCTCATCGTGCTCTCCGACCGGCACTCCGACGCCGAGCACGCGCCGATCCCCTCGCTGCTGCTCACCGCGGCCGTCCACCACCACCTCATCCGCACCAAGCAGCGCACCAAGGTGGGTCTGCTCGTCGAGGCCGGTGACGTCCGCGAGGTCCACCACGTCGCCCTGCTCATCGGCTACGGCGCCGCCGCGGTCAACCCGTACCTCGCCATGGAGTCCGTCGAGGACCTGGTCCGCGCCGGCACCTTCATCGAGGGCCTCGAGCCCGAGCAGGCCATCCGGAACCTGATCTACGCGCTCGGCAAGGGCGTCCTCAAGGTCATGTCCAAGATGGGCATCTCCACCGTCGCCTCCTACCGCGGCGCCCAGGTCTTCGAGGCCGTCGGCCTCGACGAGACCTTCGTCGCCACGTACTTCAACGGCACCGCCACCAAGATCGGCGGCGCCGGTCTCGACGTCGTCGCCAAGGAGGTCGCCGCCCGCCACGCCAAGGCGTACCCCGTCTCCGGCGTCCCCTCGGCGCACCGCCTCCTGGACATCGGCGGCGAGTACCAGTGGCGCCGCGAGGGCGAGCCGCACCTGTTCGACCCGGAGACCGTCTTCCGCCTGCAGCACGCCACGCGCAACAAGCGGTACGACATCTTCAAGCAGTACACGGACCGGGTGAACGAGCAGTCCGAGCGCCTCATGACGCTCCGCGGCCTCTTCGGCTTCACCTCCGGCCGCCCCGCGATCTCCGTCGACGAGGTCGAGCCGGTCGCCGAGATCGTCAAGCGCTTCTCCACCGGCGCCATGTCGTACGGCTCCATCTCCCGCGAGGCGCACGAGACCCTCGCCGTCGCCATGAACCAGCTGGGCGCCAAGTCCAACACCGGTGAGGGCGGCGAGGACCCGGACCGCCTCTACGACCCGGCCCGCCGCTCCGCGATCAAGCAGGTCGCCTCCGGCCGCTTCGGCGTCACCAGCGAGTACCTGGTCAACGCCGACGACATCCAGATCAAGATGGCCCAGGGCGCCAAGCCCGGCGAGGGCGGCCAGCTGCCCGGCCACAAGGTCTACCCGTGGGTCGCCAAGACGCGTCACTCGACCCCCGGCGTCGGCCTCATCTCGCCGCCGCCGCACCACGACATCTACTCCATCGAGGACCTGGCCCAGCTGATCCACGACCTCAAGAACGCCAACCCGGTCGCCCGCATCCACGTGAAGCTGGTCTCCGAGGTCGGCGTCGGCACGGTCGCCGCCGGTGTCTCCAAGGCCCACGCGGACGTCGTCCTCATCTCCGGCCACGACGGCGGTACGGGCGCCTCGCCGCTCACCTCCCTCAAGCACGCGGGCGGCCCCTGGGAACTCGGCCTCGCCGAGACCCAGCAGACGCTGCTGCTCAACGGCCTGCGCGACCGGATCGTCGTCCAGACCGACGGCCAGCTCAAGACCGGCCGCGACGTCGTCATCGCCGCACTGCTGGGCGCCGAGGAGTTCGGTTTCGCGACCGCGCCGCTCGTCGTCTCCGGCTGCGTCATGATGCGCGTCTGCCACCTGGACACCTGCCCCGTCGGCATCGCCACCCAGAACCCGGTCCTGCGCGACCGCTTCTCCGGCAAGCCCGAGTTCGTCGTCAACTTCTTCGAGTTCATCGCCGAGGAGGTCCGCGAGATCCTCGCCGAGCTGGGCTTCCGCACCCTCGAAGAGGCCGTCGGCCACGCCGAACTCCTCGACACCAGCCGCGCCGTCACCCACTGGAAGGCGCAGGGTCTCGACCTGGAGCCGCTCTTCTACGTGCCGGAGCTGCCCGAGGGCGCGGTCCGCCACGCCCTGATCGAGCAGGACCACGGTCTGGAGAAGGCCCTCGACAACGAGCTGATCCAGCTCGCCGCCGAGGCCCTGAACGCCGCCTCCGCCGAGGAGGCCCAGCCGGTCCGCGCCCAGGTCGCCATCCGCAACATCAACCGCACGGTCGGCACCATGCTCGGCCACCAGGTGACGAAGCGCTTCGGTGGCGCCGGCCTCCCCGCCGACACCATCGACATCACCTTCACCGGCTCCGCGGGCCAGTCGTTCGGCGCCTTCCTGCCGAGCGGTGTCACCCTGCGCCTGGAGGGCGACGCCAACGACTACGTCGGCAAGGGCCTCTCCGGCGGCCGCGTGATCGTCCGCCCCGACCGGGGCGCCGACCACCTCGCCGAGTACTCCACGATCGCGGGCAACACGATCGGCTACGGCGCGACCGGCGGCGAACTGTTCCTCCGCGGCCGCACCGGCGAGCGCTTCTGCGTCCGCAACTCCGGCGCCCTGGTCGTCTCGGAGGGCGTGGGCGACCACGGCTGCGAGTACATGACCGGTGGTACGGCGGTCGTCCTCGGCGAGACCGGACGCAACTTCGCGGCCGGCATGTCGGGCGGTGTCGCCTACGTCGTCGACCTCGACCGGGACAACGTCAACTCCGGCAACCTGGGCGCGATCGAGGCCCCGTCGGACACCGACAAGGCATGGCTCCACGATGTCGTGCGCCGCCACCACGAGGAGACCGGCTCCACGGTCGCCGAGAAGCTCCTTGCCGACTGGGACGCGAACGCGGACCGGTTCAGCAAGATCATCCCCACCACGTACAAGGCAGTGCTCGCCGCCAAGGACGCCGCTGAGCTCGCCGGTCTCTCCGAGGCCGAGACCACCGAGAAGATGATGGAGGCGGCGACCCATGGCTGACCCCAAGGGCTTCCTGACCAGCGGTCGCGAGGTCGCCGAGACCCGCCCCGTGGGCGAGCGCGTCAGGGACTGGAACGAGGTCTACGTCCCCGGCTCCCTGCTGCCGATCATCAGCAAGCAGGCCGGCCGCTGCATGGACTGCGGCATCCCGTTCTGCCACAACGGCTGCCCGCTCGGGAACCTGATCCCCGAGTGGAACGACTACGCCTACCGCGAGGACTGGTCGGCGGCGCAGGAGCGCCTGCACGCCACCAACAACTTCCCGGAGTTCACCGGCCGCCTCTGCCCGGCGCCCTGCGAGTCCGCGTGCGTGCTCGGCATCAACCAGCCGGCCGTCACCATCAAGAACGTCGAAGTCTCCATCATCGACAAGGCCTGGGACGCGAACGACGTCAAGCCGCAGGTGCCCGAGCGCCTGTCCGGCAAGACCGCCGCCGTCATCGGCTCGGGCCCGGCGGGTCTCGCCGCCGCCCAGCAGCTGACCCGGGCCGGCCACACCGTGGTCGTGTACGAGCGCGCCGACCGCATCGGCGGCCTGCTGCGCTACGGCATCCCCGAGTTCAAGATGGAGAAGCGGCACATCAACCGCCGCATCGAGCAGATGCGCGCGGAGGGCACCAAGTTCCGCACCGGCATCGAGATCGGCCGCGACCTGACGTCGACGGACCTGCGCAAGCGGTTCGACGCCGTGGTCATCGCCGCCGGCGCCACCACCGCCCGCGACCTGCCCGTCCCGGGCCGGGAGCTGAACGGCATCCACCAGGCGATGGAGTACCTGCCGCTGGCGAACAAGGTCGTCGAGGGTGACTTCGTCGCCCCGCCGATCACCGCCGAGGGCAAGCACGTCGTCGTCATCGGCGGCGGCGACACCGGCGCCGACTGCGTCGGCACGGCACACCGCCAGGGCGCGGCCTCGGTCACGCAGCTGGAGATCATGCCCCGACCGGGCGAGGAGCGGAACCCGGGCCAGCCCTGGCCGACCTTCCCCATGCTGTACAAGGTCACCTCCGCGCACGAGGAGGGCGGCGAGCGGGTCTACTCCGTCTCCACCACCCACTTCGAGGGCGACGAGGAGGGCAACGTCCAGTTCCTCCACCTGGTCGAGGTCGAGTTCGTCGAGGGCAGGCTGACCCAGAAGCCGGGCACGGAGCGCAGGATCCCCGCCCAGCTGGTCACGCTCGCGATGGGCTTCACCGGCACGGACGTGGAGAACGGCCTGGTCGCCCAGTTTGGTCTGGACCTCGACGAGCGGGGTAACATCGCCCGAGACGCGGACTTCGCCACCAACGTCGATGGCGTGTACGTCGCCGGCGACGCCGGCCGCGGTCAGTCGCTCATCGTCTGGGCCATCGCCGAGGGCCGCTCGGCCGCCCGAGGCGTGGACCGCTACCTGACCGGAGCCAGCTCCCTGCCGGCCCCGATCCGCCCGACGGACCGTTCGCTGACGGTCTGATCCGCCCGGATCACCCCGAGAACGTCCCGTACAACGACGTACGGAACTGAGCGCGGCGCCCCCCGAATGTCCCCGACCGGACGACTGGGTGGGCGCCGATGCGCGTCCTGACGCGTGCGGGGCCGGTCGGGTCAGCTGACCGGACCCGGGAGGATCCAGGTGATCAGGGAGGCGGCCGACACGGCGAGGACGCCGACGAGGCCCATCCAGCGGGCCCGGCCGGTGGTCCGCCGGACGGCGGCGGCCCGCTTCTTCTCGTAGTTCAGCAGGTACTCCGCGTCGGTGAGCACCTCCTCGTCCGGCCGCTCGTGAACGGCCGAGACCATCATCCAGGAGGCCGCGAGGAGGAGCAGGAACGCCCCGGCGAGCAGGCCGATCACCCACCACCTCGGGCCCGTGGTCATCCTGCTCAGGTTCTCCTGCCCCTTGAGCACGAAGATCACGGTGAGCAGTCCGGTGAGCGTGGTGAGGAAGTTCCGGTACCCCTCCGCCTGCTGGAGCGCGGCCCGCAGCCGCTCGGGCGGGCTCGCCATCGCCCGCCCCCGCAGGGAGGCGTCCCACAGCTCGTCGTCGGTGAAGCCGCTCACAGGGCGACTCCCCCCGGCGGCAGCGCGATCCAGAACGAGGCTCCGCAGCCGTCCGGGACGCCGTCGGGCCGGTTCAGGTGCCAGGTCGTGCACTCGCACCTGGCGGGCCTCGGCTCACCCGTGGCCAGAAGGTCCCGCAGGGGCTTCGAGGGGCCCTTGGTGACGTACTGGACGGCGGCGATGACGTTCTTCGTCACGCACCGGCACTGAGGACACTCACCGGTGGCCTCCACGCCGCCGCCGTCGCTCCGCGCCTGCCAGAGGAAGGTGGTGAGGGGCTGGGTGAGGGGGAAGGGCTTGCGCTGGTACGGAGTGGTGGCGCTCATGTCTGTGGTCCTCCGGGGGCGGGAACGACGAGCGAGAAGAGCCGGGCATAGCGGCGGAGGCCGTCACGGACGTCGTCCTCGGACTGCTCGGTCTCCTCGGCACAGAGAACGACGTGCTCGTCGGCGACGGTTCCCGCCACGGCGGGTGCCCGGCCGGTCAACCGCTCGGTGAGGACGATGACATCACGCCAGCCGGGGACGATGTCCCTTTCCCCACCCACGGGTTCGGGAGTGGTGACCCGGAGACCGAGGCTCGCGAAGGGGGCGTAGCGGTCGTACGTCTTCCCCAGCGTCCAGCCGAACCGGCCTGCCACGAGGACGAGTTCGAGGGGGCCGAGGACGCCTGGGCCGAGGAGACCCGGATCGAACGCGGCGAGGTCGAAGTCGGTGGGCAGGAAGTTCTCCAGCTCCTCTGCCCCGGGGCCCGTGAAGGGGCCGGGGAGGGCGGGGCCGCCGACGGAGTGGAAGGCGAGGGAGTTGCGGACGGTGGTGCCCAGGCTCTGATTGGCGCGCCTGGCCTGGTGGAGAAGTTGTTGGCGGGAGAGGTGGGAGCGGAAGGCCATCCGCTTGTCGGCCGCCTCTTCGATGAAGAGCGTGGCGACCGTCAGATGCGGGGTGAGGACCCGGACGGACTCGGGCAGGTCGACGATCTTCAGGGGGAAGGGCAGGGTGAGCGCTCTCAGCCGATCGACCTGGGCACCGATGGTGCCCTTCTCCCTGGCGGCGAAGTAGGCCAGGGGTTCCAGACCCAGGCCCTGCGCGTCGACGTCCCAGCGGCCGGCGCTGTAGGGCGAGAAGGGGTACACCGTGTGGAGGAGACGGTCCAGGTAGGGGTCCAACGTGGTGATCTGCTCGAGGCTCGCTTCGACGAGGGACACGCAGCCGGGGGCCAGCACGCCGCACGCGTCCAGATGCAGCAAGTCCTGGAGCAGCGCGTCGAAGCCGACACTGGTGTCCACGTAGCGCAGCGCGGCGGTGACGCGCCAGGGGCCGAAGGGGGCCTGATCCGAGGTCTCCGACTTGAAGGGCAGGAGTTCCCCGACCCAGTGAGGAACGGTCCAGTCGGCGGCGCTGGGCGGTACATGGGGTGCCGAGAGGCTCGTGGCCGCGGTGAGGCCGTTGATCTGCTCCACTACTCGGCCGACGGGAACCCTCATGCCCATGGACCGTCTGAACACGTCGAACAGAGTGAGGTCACGCCTGACCCAGGGGTACTCGCCGTCCACGTCGTACGAGAGGAGACGGCGCTCGTCACCGGTCAGCGGCGGATGGCCGAGAGTGACGTCGGAGACTCCCGGCGCCAGGTGGAACCCCAGCGGTTCCAGCTCCTTGATCCGCTCGACGAGTTGCTCGCGCTGCTCGACGGAGGGGGCGCGCACCAGAAGGTCCAGGGGATGGACGGATCCCCCTTGCCAGGCATGGGGGCTTCTTTCCGTGAGCGTGGCGGTGGTGGTGGCCAGCGCGCTCGCCTCCGTTTCGAGAACGAGGCCCCCGGTGAGCCGAGGGATGTCCTCCCAGCCGGGAACGGGCGTGCTGACCACGAGCTCTCGTGCCGCGGCGATGGTCTCGGTCAGGGTGATGTCGTGTACCGCCGCCACGAGGAGGAACGGGGCGAACAGTGCCGGGGCATGGTGCTCCTCGGTCCGCCGGGGACGCCGCGCGTACCGGTCGGCGAAGTAGAGGTCGGCCATGACCGGCGTCGGAACGAAGTCGTCGAGCGCCCGGATGTCCGCGGCCTCGGGCACCTGGACACCGGCGATGGCGTAGCGACGCAGCGCCCGCACGGCCGCCGAGAGGGGCTGTCCGACGAGTGCCGCCGCCCGCAGGGGCGCGGCCCACGAGCCGTCGGGCACGACGCGGTCGAACAGCAGCGCGTCGATACCCTGGGGCAGGGGGTAACCGCTGGGTGTGAAGGGCTTGTGCGACTCGCTGAAGACGTTCAGTGCGGAGCTTCGCCACTGGTCGAACAGGGCACCTTCGTGAAGGCGCTCGTCACCGAAGGTCCGCTCGTAGTAGTTCAGTCGGATGGACCTTCGGTCGAAAGGCAGGCATCCCACCTCGCGCAGGCGGAAGGTGGACGTGGCCAGGCTCCGCTCCTCCTGTGTCGCGTGCAGGACACCCGTGGCGTCTTCGTCGAGCGAGTCGAAGACCATCACCGCCAGGGGCGGTTCGCTGAGGGCGAGTTCCCACAGCCAGCGCAACCGCACCTCCTCGAAGCTGTCGACGGCCTCGGTCACTCCGTCGAGCAGACGCTTCTCCACCCCCTTCTGGTCCCAGTCGACCAGCCCGTTGCGGTCCACCGTCGGGACCGGCTGGTCGCGTTCGCGCAGGTTGAAGACATAGCCGTCGACCTCCGGGGCGTTCCTGACGACGACGCCGTCCAGGAGGAGCTGACCCTTGCCCTGGACGAGCCAGGCGTCCGTCCCCGCTCTCGCCGGGGCGGCCGGCCAGTCCTCCGAGGCCTTGAGCTCCCCGGGGGGCCACTCCTCGGAGCGGATCTTGTTGCCCTCGCGGTCCAGTTCGAGCGCCGTCACACGGTGGTCACTCACCCAGAGCAGCTTGCGCAGGGTCTCCACCAGGGACGGCGGCGTCTCGCCGTCCGCGCTCAGGTAGAGGCGGACCACCGTGCCGCCGCGTTCCGGGGCGGCGGTGGCCTCCACGATCTCCAGGAGGCCGGAGCCGGACTGGATGGTGGCCTGGAGCGGGGCCTCCGTGCGGGACGGGTTGCCGTGGAGGTCGACGGTGGAGGTGGTGACCACCACCTCCTCCGCCAGCATGAAGTAGCTGAACACGCCGATGCCGAAACGGCTGTTGAAGGGGACCGGCTCGATGCCGGCGCGCCGCCAGTTCCGGCGCTCCTGGACGAAGTCCGGGTCCTGCTCGTACCGCTTTCCCGCACGGGCGAACATCGAGGTGAGCTTCCTGCGGCTCATCCCCGTTCCCGTGTCGTGGCACTCGATGTAAGGACGGTCCTCGTCGTCGTACCCCTGGACGAAGGAGATCTCCGGCTCCTGGCCCCTTGCCCGGCACCTGTTCAGCCGCTCCCCGTACGCGGTCCTGAGCTGCCGGTAGCGGCAGGCGTCCAGGGCGTTCTGGTACAGCTCGCGGACGGCGAGCATCTTGTCGCCGTACAGCTGGGTGCCCATGAGCAGCGGGCGGATCTCGTCCTCGGCGAGCCGGAAGCGTTCCAGTGGTTTGGTGTACTGCTGTTCCAGCGGCTCCAGGAACTCGGTGGTCACCTTCCTCGGGACTCCGCGCAGCAGGTCCGGAGCGGTGGTGCGGGCCTCCTTCCAGCTCCGGTGGAGCGCACGAACCGAGGCGTCCGCCGTCGCCGCCAGCTCCTCCACGGCCGCGTGCAGCGCGGGATGCGGGCAGAGGAAGTCGACCGCGAGGTCGTACCCGTCGCCCCCGTCCGGCGGCATGTGCTCGTCGTGGGACTCGAGGCGGTACTCGGAGAGGGCCGCGGTGACGTCCGAGGGCACGAGGCGGCGGTGCGCTCCCAGGTGGTCGACCAGCACGCTGGACATGCGCCGGGGGTCGGCGGCCAACAGGGAGGCCAGCCAGACGAGGTACGCGAGGTCGCGGGCACGCCACGTGTTGCCGGGTACGGCGGGATGCTCGTTCCAGCGGAGTTCGCCGCTGTCGTTGATCCGAGGGCTGCTGCCGGGCGCGACCGTGACGTGCGCAAGCACCTGGCGGAGCTGGCGCTCGATCAGGGCGCGTTTCTGCGGGGAGGGTTCGCTGGGAGAACCGCCGCTGACCGCCGCCGTCACCATGTCCAGCAGGTGGTCGACCGCCGGGTAGTCGCCCGTACGGTCCCACAGCCGATCCCAGTCGGCGATGAACCGGTGTCGCAGCCAGTGGTCGGCCGCCGCGGCCGGCTCGTGGAGATGACGCTGACGCAGCGTCTCGGCAGCCAGGCTGACCTGCGAGTGGGCACGGGACACGTCGCGCGCCGCGTCGCACACCAGGCGGTCGTGCGGGGTGAGGGCCTCGCGCCCCCGACCGTCCTCGCGCCGGTCGATCCTGTCCGGCCGTAACGCCGCCAGCTCGCTCAGAGCGATGGCCACGACGCCCTCGTGCAGGAGCGGAGCCGCGAGCAGCGCCGCGGTCTCGGCGGGGGTGAGTCGCTCGCCGCCGGTGAGGCGGGCGGCCTCGACGAGGCGGCCGAGGCGGTCCACCACCCGGAGCGGGTAGTCGGGATCGCTCCACGGGGTGACGAGCGCGGAGTCCGTGACGAGGCGACTCTTCGCGACCTCGCGCGCGAGCTCGGACAGCCTTTCCTTGACCCGGTCGTGGACGGCCGCCTCGTGCGAGGTGTGCTGCCAGAGTGCGGAAGCGCTGATCGCATCGGCCCAGCGCTGGGTCACCCGTGAGCCGCGGCAGAGAACCAGCCGGTCCGCGAGGCCCTCCGCGCACTGGAACTCGACCGTCGGCGCGGTTTCCATGAGGAGTGAGGCGAGCCGGTCGACCCGGTTCCGGACGAAGTCGTGGACGTCCTTGAAGGTCTTCGGGGGGCTGTTCCGCGACAGGGCCTCGGAGAGGGCGATGCCGAAGTAGCTGCCCTTCTCGGGGTCCGCGTAGGCCGGCTGGCCGCGGCCGCTCGCGTGCAGCCAGGCCACGTCGCGGTAGGCGGAGTTCACGAGAGGCGTCTCGTGCGGGTCCGTGGGCGCGTACGGATCCTCGACGCGGCACGTGTCGAGGCAGACGACGACCGTGACACCCGTAGGGAGGTCGCCGAGGAGGACCTCGGGGCTGACTTCGAGCATCGCCCGGCCGAACAGCGAGCCGTCGGCGCGGGGCCGGGCGTCGGCGGTGAGCAGGTACTCGCGCTCGCCGACGGTCACGCCGTGGCAGGAGAAGTAGAGGAACGCGGTGTCCCCGGCCCCGCAGGAGAGCAGGAACTCCTCCAGGGCGGTCTCGATCGAGCCGGACGTCGTGTCCTGTCGCTCGGGGTCGGTGTGGCCGGGGTGCAGGGCGTCGACGTGGTAGCCGGACTCGGCGAGGGCGGAGCCCACCATCTCGATGTCGCGGTCGACGAAGTCGAGCGGGGGGTAGCGCAGGGAGAGCGCCTCGTCCCGTTCGAGGAACGGGGTCCTCCCCACGCCGATGAGCAGTGCCCGCCGCTTCCCGGTGACGCCCGGCTCTCCGGCCGTGTCCGCCGGCGCGTACGTCGTCGAGCTCACCCGTGCCCCCAACTCCCTTGTGCGGCCCCCTGGACGTCCATGATTTCAGAACGTCACAGCGCGTGGAGGGCTCTCACGGGGACACGGTCCTCAGCCACGCCGCCGCCCCCTCCAGTGCCGCGTCCGCCTCCGGCAGTGCGCCCGTGCCGGCCAGGAAGCCGTGGAACATGCCCGTGTGCAGGTGGACCTCGGTCCGGACGCCCGTAGTGGAGAGGCGGCGGGCGTAGGCGAGGCCCTCGTCGCGGAGGGGGTCGCAGTCGGCGAGGACGATCAGGGTCGGGGGGAGGTGCGAGACGTCGGCCGCCAGGGCGGGGGAGGCGGCGGCCGGGTCGCCTCCGGGGCCCGCGTACTGCTGCCAGTACCAGCGCATGTGTGCCGTCGTGTGGAAGTAGCCCTCCGCGAAGTCGCGGGCCGACCGTCCCTCCAGGCGGTGGTCCAGGGCCGGGTAGAAGAGGAGTTGGCCCGCCAGGGGCGGGCCGCCTCCGTCGCGGGCGCGCAGGGCCGCCGCCGCTGCCAGGTTCCCTCCGCTGCTGTCGCCCGCCAGGACCAGCGGGCGGCCCGGGTACCGGTCCGCCGCCCACCCCAGGGCCGTACACACGTCGTCCTCGGCCGCCGGGTGGCGGTGCTCCGGCGCACGCCGGTAGCCGACGGAGACGACGGTGGCGCCGGTACGGGCGGCGAGCGCGCGGCACGTGCGGTCGTGGGTGTCCAGGTCGCACAGGACCCAGCCGCCGCCGTGGGCGAAGACGACGACGAGGTCCTCCCGCCCCTCGTAGAGCCGTACGGGAACGCCGTGCGCCGAGGCGGCCGGGGCCGGGGGGATCTCGCCGAGGTGCGCCCTTGCCGCCGCCCTCAGCGCCTCCGCGCCCGCCTCCGGGCGCGGGAAGGCCGCCGACATCGCGTCGCAGAGCGCGCGGGCGGCCGGCGTGAGGGGGTCGGCGGGCCGTGCGTCGGTCGTCGTCATGCGGTGAGTCCTCCGTCGATCGTGAACTCGGCGCCCGTCACGTACGAGGACGCCTCCGAGAGCAGGAACGCGACCAGGTCCCCGACCTCCTCCGGGCGGCCCATCCGGCCCAGGGGGACGTGCGACCAGTCCCGGTCCGCGACCGCCGTCGTCATGGGGGTGTCGACGGCGCCCGGGTGGACCGAGTTGACCCGGACGCCGTACGGCGCGAGGTCGCGTGCGGCCGAGCGGCTGAGCCCGCGCAGGCCGAACTTGCCCGCTCCGTACGCCGCGTGGCCGGGGACGCCCACGCGGCCCGCCGTGGACGACACGTTCACGATCGATCCGCCGCCCGCCTCGCGGAGCGCGGGCAGCACGGCCTGGATGCCGAGGAACGGCCCCAACAGGTTGACCCGGAGGAGCAGTTCGAAGTTCTCGTAGGTCTCCGACTCCACCGGGGCCGTCCGCCAGAGGGCCGCGTTGTTGACGAGCCCGTCGATCCCGCCGTACGTGGCGACCGCCGTGTCCGTCACCGTGCGCCACCCGTCCGCCGACGTCACGTCGTGGCGGACGAAGACCGCCGCCCGGCCGAGGTCCGCCGCCACCGATCGGCCCTCCTCCTCCCGTACGTCGGTGAGGACGGCCCGCGCCCCGGCCGCCACCAGGAGCCGGGCCTCGGCGGCGCCCTGGCCGCGTGCCGCGCCCGTCACGATCACGACCTTGCCGTCCAGGGCGCTCACGCGGCCGCGTCCAGGGCCCGGAAGTGCGGGATGACCTTCGTGCCCCACTGGCGGATGGTCTCCAGGCAGGCCTCCTGCGGCACGGTTCCCATCTGGATCAGGCACATCACCTCGTCGACGCCGATCTCCCTGAGCCGTTCGACGTACGCGATGGCCGTGGCGGCGTCCCCGTACGCGTGGTCGGTGTTGTAGGTGCCGGTGTCGACCGGCCGGGCGGGGACGTTCGCCTCGTGCAGGCGGGCGATCAGCTCGTCCCGTTCACGGGCGAGCGCCCCTGCGTGGTCCTCGTCCTCCGCGTAGCCGGTGGGCGCGGGCGCGCCGCCGTACCAGTGGGCGATCGACTCGGCGAAGAAGCGCTGGCCCCGGGTGCCGAGCCGGAGCGCGCGGTCCGCGTCGTCCAGGACGACGGTCGGGCAGAGGGCGGAGAAGTGGTCGTTGACCTCGGTGGAGACGAACCGGGATCCGTCCCGGTCGGCGAGCGCCTCGTCGTACACCGCGCGCATCGCGCGGACGTCGTCGGCGCCCGCGAACCCCATCACCAGGGCTCCGATGCCGAGTTCGGCCGCCTGCCGGAGCGACGCGTGCTGCGAGCAGGCCATGAAGAGCGGCGGGTGCGGGTGCTGGACCGGGCGGGGCAGGATCGCGCCGGGGCCGATGTCGAGCGAGCCGTGCCACTCGAACTCCGGCTCGCGCCACGCGGCGGCGAGGATCCGCAGGGCCTCCTCCGTCTGCGGCGTGGTGTCCTCGGGGCGCACCCCGAACATCCGCATCTCCTGGCGGGTGGCGCCCCGTCCGGCGCCGATGTCGACCCGGCCGCCGGAGAGCACGTCGAGCATGGCGGCGCGTTCGGCGACCCGGACGGGGTGCTGGTAGCCGAAGGGCATGGTGACCACGCCGTGGCCGACGCGGATCGTGCGGGTGCGGGCGGCGACCCAGGTCAGGAAGATCTCGGAGGCGCTCATGTGGGCGTACTGGGTGAGGGAGTGGTGCTCGACCGCCCAGATCCGGTCGAAGCCCATCTCCTCGGCGAGGACGGCCTGTTCGACGCAGTCGTGGAGGACACGGTGTTCGCGGGCGGGGGTCGGGTCGACGAGCTGTGCTTCGAAGATCATGGAGAACTTCACGGGGTGCTCCTCCCGGAGAAGGGACAGCGAGTATGCCTAATCGAAATACTTCTAGCAGGCATAGGTGAGGGAGGGAAGGGCCGTAGACTGCCGACCGTGGCGGACGAAGAGACCGTGCCGGCGCTACCGGCGACCAGCTGGGCCGTGCTCGGACTGCTCTCCTTCGGGCGGGAGTTGTCCGGCTACGACCTCAAGAAGTGGTCGGACCGGTCCGTGGGGCTCTTCTACTGGAGCCCGTCCTTCAGTCAGATCTACAGCGAGCTCAAACGCCTGGAGAAGGCCGGATACGCCGGCTCGCGGCTGGTCGCCCCGGAGGCCGGCTCGCGCGACAAGCGCGTCTACCGGATCACCGACGAGGGCCTCGCCGCCGTCCGGCTCTGGGCCCGCACCGGCCCGCTCGACCCCCCCGCCCTCAAGCACGGGCCGATGCTCCGGCTCTGGCTCGGCCATCTCCTCGAACCCGAGCGGATGCGGGAGGTCCTCGCCGCGCACCGGGAGTACGCCGAGACCATGCGGCAGCGCGCCGAGGCCGACGCGGCGGACGCGTCGGCGGACGAGGCCTGGGCGTACCCCCGGCTCACCCTCACCTGGGCCGAGCGGTACTACACCGCCGAGCGCGATCTGGCCGACGCCATGCTCGCGGACATCGAGCAAGTGGAGCGGGACGCGGCGGGCGGCCCGGAGGGAGAGGGTCCATGGCACTGAGTCTGCGGAAGGTCGAGGAGACCGCGCCCGCGCTCGTCAGCCTCTACAAGCAGGCGGGCGAGTCGCTGCGACGGCACGGGATCGACGGGCAGCGCGTCGCCGTCTATCTCGTCGTCGACTACTCGGGGTCGATGAAGCCGTACTACTCCCGCGGCGCCGTCCAGGCCCTGGCCGACCGGGTACTGGGGCTCTCCGCGCAGCTCGACGACGACGGGCGGGTGCCCGTCGTGTTCTTCTCCACCGACATCGACGCCGAGACCGAGATCAGGCTCGACGACCACGCCGGCCGGATCGACCGGATCGTCGCCGGGCTCGGGCACATGGGGAAGACCAGCTACCACCTGGCCATGGACGCCGTCATCGACCACTACCTCGACAGCGGCTCCACCGCGCCCGCGCTCGTCGTCTTCCAGACCGACGGCGGGCCGATCAACAAGCTCGCGGCCGAGCGGTACGTGTGCAAGGCGGCCCGGCTGCCGATCTTCTGGCAGTTCATCGGCTTCGGCGACCCGAGCAGCCGGCAGTTCGAGTTCCTGCGCCGCCTCGACGAGCTGGACGTGCCGGCGAGGCGGCCCGTCGACAACTCCGGTTTCTTCCACGCGGGTCAGGACCCGAGCGGGATCCCCGACGCGGAGCTGTACGACAGGCTCGTCTCCGAGTTCCCCGGCTGGCTCGCCGCGGCCCGACGGCAGGGCATCGTCCGGTCATGAGGCGGCTTCCCCCACCTCCTCGCCGAGCCGGGCGAACTGCTCCTCGGTGAGGGCGAGGTCGAGCGCGCCCAGGTTCTCCACGAGATGCGCGGCCGAGGTCGTGCCCGGGATCGGGAGGATGTGCGGGGCCCGGTGCAGCAGCCAGGCCAGGGCCGTCTGCGACGGGGTGGCGCCGATCTCGCGGGCGACCCGGGCGACCGGTCCGTCCGGGCCCGCGTGTCCGCCCATGGCGACCGGGAAGAAGGGGACGAACGCGATCCCGCGTCCGGCGGTGTGCTCGACGACGGCCTCGTGGTCGCGGTTCGCCAGGTTGTAGAGGTTCTGCACGGCCGCGATCGGCGCGACCGCCTCGGCCTCCGCCAGCTGGGCGACCGTCACCTCCGACAGGCCGATGTGCCGGACCTTGCCCTCCTCCTGGAGCCGCCGCAGGGCGCCGATCTGCTCGGCGACCGGGAAGTTCTCGTCGATGCGGTGCAGATGGAGCAGGTCGATCCGCTCGGTGCGCAGCCGGCGCAGGCTCAGCTCGGCCTGCTGGCGCAGATAGGCGGGGTGCCCGAGCGGCACCCACTCGGTGGGGGAGGGCCGGACCACGCCGACCTTGGTGGCCACGGCGACCCCCTCGCCGTACGGACGCAGGGCCTCGGCGAGCAGCTCCTCCCCGGCCCCGAGGGCGTACGCGTCGGCCGTGTCGAAGAGGGTCACGCCCGCCTCGGCGGCCGTCCGCAGCAGCGCGACCGCCGCCGTCCGGTCGGCCGGAGCCGTCCAGATGCGGGCCTCCGGGCCGCTCGGGTCGCCGGGGCCGTCGGCGAGTCGCATCGTGCCGTAGCCGACCCGCCGGACCGGGAGGTCGCCACCGAGCTGGAATATCGTCGTGTCCGAGGCGTTCGTGTCGTTCGTCATGCTCGGACCGTAGGAGCTCACACGGATGTGAGGTTCAAGCGCGCACGGGCGAATGTGAGGGGGGTCACATGAAGATCGGTGAGCTGGCGCGCGAGACCGCGGTGAGCGTCCGGCTGCTCCGCTACTACGAGGAGCAGGGCCTCCTCGCCTCGGAGCGCACCCCCGGCGGGCAGCGGGTGTACGGCCCCGACGCCCCCGCCGTCGTGCGCCGGATCCGGGCCCTGCTCGGTGCCGGACTGCCGACCCGGGTCATCGCCGAGGTCCTCGACTGCGTCTGCGGCAGCGAGGCGGAGATCGAGCCCTGTCTCAGCCCGATGCTGGTCGCCCGGCTCGACGCGATCGACGAGCAGATCCACGACCTCCAGGGCGCCCGTTCCTCCCTCGCCGCGCTCGTGGCGGAGAGCGAGGGGAGGGAACTCGCCACCGCCGACCGAGCGAGGGGGAATCCGGTGGCCCGCGGTCGCGGCCGTGGGCGATCATGACGCCCATGACTTCTCTGGTACGACACGTGACCATTGACTGCGCCGACGCCTACGCCCTCGCCGGCTTCTGGGCGAAGGTCCTTGACTCCAAGGTCTCCGACGAGGACGAGCCGGGCGACGAGGAGGCGCTCGTCGAGACGCCCGGGGCCGGCCTGCTGTTCATCCAGGTCCCCGAGGCGAAGGCGGGCAAGAACCGCGTCCACCTCGACCTCCAGCCGCAGGACCGCACCCGTGACGAGGAGATCGAGCGGCTGCTCGGCCTCGGTGCGACCCTCCTCGACGACCGCCGGAACCCGGACGGCACCGGCTGGGCGACCCTGGGCGACCCGGAGGGCAACGAGTTCTGCGTCGAGCGCAGCGCCGCCGAGCGCGCCGCCACCTCCTGATCCCGGCCCCCGGCTCCCGGCCCCTGGCCCTGGCTTCCGGCCCTGGCTCCCGGCCCCTGGCTCCTGCCCATGGCTCCCGGCTCCTGACTCGTGGCGCCCTGATCCCGAGACGTACGGAGTAGTCCGGACAGTGGGTGTCGGGCATCCGGTGTTTCCTGGACGCATGGGAGACACCGGAACCGGAACCACCTGGTCGGCCTTCGAGGCCGCCGAACCCGCGTTCGCCGAGACCGTGCGCGAGCGCTTCGGGCAGTACACCCACCACGCCCTCGCCACCGTGCGCGAGGACGGCTCGCCCCGGCTCAGCGGCATCGAGGTGGGCTTCCGCTTCGGCGAGCTCTGGCTCGGCATGATGCCCGGCTCCCGCAAGGCCCACGACCTGCGCCGCGACCCCCGGCTCAGCCTCCTCGCCAACCTGGGAGCGGGCACCGGCATGGGCGGCGGGGACGTCCGCGTCTCCGGGCGGGCGGTCGAGGTCACCGACCCGGAGACCGTCGCCCGGTACGTCGCCGACGCGGGCGAGCCCCAGCCGTTCCACCTCTTCCGGGTGGACCCCACCGAGGTCGTACGGACCTGGGTGGACGGCGACGAGCTCGTCGTCCGCACCTGGTCCGCCGGGCGCCCGGCCCGCACGTTCCGCCGCGGCAACGACGACAGCCCGCCCCGCCGGGTGTCATGAGCCCGTTCGGCGGGGCGTCACGGCCCGGTCAGGAGTACGCGCCGAGGACCGCCGCCCGGCAGGTGGCCGGGTCGCCCCAGGCGTCCCTCAGGGGGCGGGCCTTGCGGAGCCACAGGGACAGGGGCAGTTCCTCCGTGTAGCCGATCGCGCCGTGGACCTGGAGGGCGGTGCGCGCCGCCGTGTACCCGGCCTCACCCGTGGCCGCCTTGGCCGCGGCCAGGTCCCCGGGCGTCATCGTCACCGCCGCCCCGAACAGCAGCGGCCGCGCGAACTCCAGGGCGAGCAGCGTGTCCGCCAGCCGGTGCTTGACCGCCTGGAACGCGCCGATCGGGGTGCCGAACTGGGAGCGCTGCCGGGCGTACGCCACCGTCCGGTCGAGCAGCGCCAGGCCCACGCCCAGCGACTGCGCGGCCGTCGCCAGCATCGCCCAGCGCCGGGCCTGCCCGGCCGCGACGGCCACCGCGGGGCCCTCGGCGAGCAGTTCACCGCCGGGCTCCGGGCGGGCGAGCCGGCGCGCGGGGTCGGCGGAGACCCGGACCGGCCCGTGACCGGGCGCCCGCCGCAGCTCCTCGCCGCGTACGAGGAGCACCGTGTCCGCCCGGTCGGCGTCCAGCGCGTACGGGACGGAGTGCCGTACGGCCTCCGTCCCCGCGATCGCCAGCGTCGCCGTCCGCTCGCCCGCCGCCAGGGCCGGCAGGAGGCGTTCGGCCGGGCCCGGGTCGCCCAGTCGCGCCAGTTCCCCGAGGAGCACCGCCGTCGCCACCGTCTCCACCACCGGGCCCGGCACCGCGTGGCGGCCCAGCTCGACGAAGGCATGGGCGAGTTCGACCGGGAGCGGGCCCGCTCCCCCGTACTCCTCCGGGACCGCGAGCGCGCACACCCCCGCCTCCGCGAGCCGTCCCCACAGCGCCCGCCCCGGGGCGGGGTCGTCGCCCGCCCAGGACCGTACGGCCGCCGGGGTGTCCGCGGCGGTGAGCAGCGCGTCCAGGGAGCGGGCGAAGGCGCGCTGTTCCTCGGTCGGCAGGAAGGTCATCAGCGGCGCCCCTTCGGGAGGCCGAGCAGCCGCTCGGCGATGATGTCGCGCTGGATCTCGTTGGTGCCCGCGTAGAGGGGGCCCGCGAGGGAGAAGACGTACCCCTCGGCCCACGCGCCGTCCGCGAGTTCGCCGTCCGGGCCCAGCAGGTCCAGCGCCGTCTCGTGCAGGGCCAGGTCGTACTCCGACCAGAAGACCTTGTTGAGGCTGGACTCGGCCCCCGACGGTGCCCCTGTCGCCGACCGGGCCGCCGCGCCCGCCGTGAACAGCTGGTACGCCCGTGCCCCGATCACCGCGTCCGCCACCCGGTCCCGCAGCGCCGGGTCCGCCGGGTCGCCCTCCGCCCTCCAGAGCCGGACGAGCCGGTCGGCGGCGGCGAGGAAACGGCCGGGGGAGCGGAGCATCAGTCCGCGCTCGTTGCCCGTCGTGGACATCGCGATCCGCCAGCCCTGGCCCGGCTCCCCGATCACGTCCTCGTCAGGGACGAACACCTCGTCGAGGAACAACTCGGCGAAGGCCGGTTTCCCGTCGAGGCGGCCGATGGGCCGGACGGTCACCCCCGGCGCCCGCAGGTCGAACATGACGTAGGTCAGGCCCCGGTGGGGCCGGTCCGCCTCGGGGTCGCTGCGGAAGATGCCGAAGGCCCGGTCGGCGAAGGCGGCCCGGGAGGACCAGGTCTTCTGGCCGGAGAGCAGCCAGCCGCCGTCCGTGCGGACCGCGCGCGAGGTGAGGGACGCCAGGTCGGAGCCGGCCTCGGGCTCGGACCAGGCCTGCGCCCAGATCGTCGCGCCGGTCGCCATCGACGGCAGCACGCGCGCGCGTTGTTCCGCCGTGCCGTGGTCGAAGAGGGTGGGCGCGAGGAGCTGGACGCCGTTCTGCGAGACCCGGCCGGGCGCCCCCGCCGCCCAGTACTCCTCCTCGAAGAGCAGCCACCGGCCGAGGTCGACGCCCCGGCCCCCGTACTCCTCGGGCCACGACACCACCGACCAGCGGGCGGCGGCCAGTTCGGCCTCCCAGGCGCGGTGGGCGGCGAAGCCCTCGGCCGTCTCGAGGGAGGGCAGCGGCTCGGCGGGGACATGGTCCCGCAGCCACTCCCGGGCCTCCGCCCGGAAGGCCTCCTCGGTCCGCGTGTACGAGAGATCCATCGGTCACCCCGCCCTCACCCGTTCCCTAACAAGTGTTTGGTAGGTTAACGTACGGCCATGAGCAGCGTCGAGGAGTTCCGGGCGGAGATACGGGGCTGGCTGAAGACCCACCTCAGCGGCTCCTTCGCCGCCCTCAAGGGGCGCGGCGGACCCGGCCGCGAGCACGAGGCCTTCGCCGAACGCCTCGCCTGGGAGCGGCACCTGGCCGCCCACGGCTGGACCTGCGTCGGCTGGCCCGAGGAGCACGGCGGGCGCGGCGCGAGCATCGAGGAGCAGATCGCCTTCCACGAGGAGTACGCCCTCGCCGACGCCCCCGCCCGCGTCAACCACATCGGCGAACAGCTCCTCGGCCCCACGCTCATCGACCACGGCACCGAGGAGCAGAAGGCCCGCTTCCTGCCCCCGATCCGCGCCGTCGAGGAACTCTGGTGCCAGGGCTACAGCGAACCCGGCGCCGGCTCCGACCTCGCCGCCGTCCGCACCCGCGCCACCCTGGAGGACGGCCGGTGGGTGGTGAACGGGCAGAAGATCTGGACCTCCCTCGCCCACGAGTCCCAGTGGTGCTTCGTCCTGGCCCGGACGGAACCCGGTTCACGGCGCCACGCCGGGCTCTCGTACCTCCTCGTCCCCCTCGACCGGCCCGGCGTCGAGATCCGGCCCATCGTCCAGCTCACCGGCACCAGCGAGTTCAACGAGGTGTTCTTCGACGGGGCCGTCACCGACGCGGCGAACGTCGTCGGCGCGCCCGGCGACGGCTGGCGGATCGCCATGGCCACCCTCGGCTACGAACGCGGCGTCTCCACCCTCGGCCAGCAGGTCGGCTTCCGCCGCGAACTCGACGCCCTCGTCGCCCTCGCCCGCCGCAACGGCGCCGCCGCCGACCCCGACATCCGCGACCGCCTCACCCGCGCCTGGGCCGGCCTGGAGGCGCTCCGCGCCGGCGCCCTGCGCGGCACCGACCCCTCCGCCGCCAAGCTGTACTGGTCCCACTGGCACCGCGACCTCGGCGAACTCGCCCTCGAGGTGTGCGGCCCCGCCGCCACGCTGGCCGCCGGAGCCCCGTACGAACTCGACGACTGGCAGCGGCTGTTCCTCTTCTCCCGCGCCGACACCGTCTACGCCGGATCCAGCGAGATCCAGCGGAACATCATCGCCGAGCGGGTGCTCGGCCTCCCGAAGGAGCCGCGCCCATGACCCGTCCCCCCGCACCGCCCTACGTGAAGGGCCACGGACTCCTCGCCGGGCGCACCGCCGTCATCACCGCCGCCGCCGGAGCCGGCATCGGCGGCGCCACCGCCCGCCGCTTCCTGGAGGAGGGCGCCCGCGTCCTCGTCAGCGACGCGCACACCCGGCGCCTCAAGGAGACCGAGACCGCGCTCGCCGCCGAGTTCGGCGCGGACGCGGTCGCCTCCCAGCCCTGCGACGTCACCGACGAGGCCCAGGTCCAGGCGCTGTACGACACCGCCGTACGGCTCCACGGACGCCTGGACATCACCGTCAACAACGCCGGCCTCGGCGGCACCGCCGAGCTCGCCGACATGACCGACGAGCAGTGGAACCGGGTCCTCGACGTCACCCTCGGCGGCACCTTCCGCTGCACCCGCGCGGCCCTCCGCCACTTCCGCGAAGCGGCCACCGGCTCCGGTGACAGCTCCGGCTCCGGCTCCGGCACCGGCACGGGCGGTGTCGTCGTCAACAACGCCTCCGTCGTCGGCTGGCGCGCCCAGGCAGGCCAGGCCCACTACGCCGCCGCCAAGGCCGGCGTCATGGCCCTCACCCGCTGCGCGGCCGTCGAGGCCGCCGCGTACGGCGTCCGCGTCAACGCCGTCTCGCCGTCCCTCGCCATGCACCCCCACCTGGCCAAGGTCACCACCACCGAACTCCTCGACGAGCTGACCGCGCGCGAGGCCTTCGGCCGTCACGCCGAGCCCTGGGAGATCGCCAACGTCATCGTCTTCCTCGCCGGCGAGTACTCCTCCTACATGACCGGCGAGACGGTCTCCGTCAGCAGCCAGCACCCGTAGGGGACCAGAATGGACGTGTGCCGAACACTCCCCAGAGCTCGACGAGCAAGAAGAAGACCCCGGTGAGCGGCGGGCCCGAGCGGCGCCGTGAACTCCTCGACACGGCGGCCGAGGTGTTCGCCGCCCAGGGGTACAACGCCACCACCGTCCGCAAGATCGCGGACGCCGCCGGCATGCTCGCCGGCAGCCTCTACTACCACTTCGACTCCAAGGAGTCGATGCTCGACGAGATCCTCTCCACCTTCCTCGACGAGCTCTGGGAGGGATACGACGCCGTCCTCGACGCCGGACTCGGGCCCCGCGAGACCATCGAGGCCCTCGTCACCGAGTCCTTCCGCGAGATCGACCGGCACCGCGCCGCCGTCGCCATCTACCAGAAGGAGTCCCGGCACCTCACCGACCAGCCCCGCTTCCAGTACCTCACCGACTCGCAGCGCACGTTCGAGAAGGCATGGCTCGGCACCCTGGAACGCGGGGTCGCCGCCGGGGTCTTCCGCGCCGATCTGGACGTCCGCCTGACCTACCGGTTCGTCCGCGACACCGTCTGGGTCGCCGCGTCCTGGTACCGGCCGGGCGGACTGCACAGCCCCGAGGAGATCGCCCGCCAGTACCTGTCCATGGTCCTGGACGGAATCGCCGTACGCACCTGACGACGCACGGTCCCGGCACCCGCCCCGTGCGTCCCGTCCGACCCACCGGAGGAGTCGCCATGCCCGAGGCCTACATCGTCGAAGCGGTCCGCACGCCCGTGGGGCGCCGAGGAGGCGGACTCTCCGCCGTCCACCCGGCGGACCTCGCCGCCCACGCCCTGAAGGCCCTCGTCCTCCGGGCGGGCATCGACCCGGCCGCCGTCGACGACGTCGTCCTCGGCTGCCTCGACACCGTCGGGCCGCAGGCCGGCGACATCGCCCGTACGGCCTGGCTGGCCGCGGGCCTCCCGGAAGAGGTCCCCGGAGTGACCGTCGACCGCCAGTGCGGCTCGTCCCAGCAGGCCGTGCACTTCGCCGCCCAGGCGGTGATGTCCGGCACCCAGGACCTCGTCGTCGCCGGCGGCGTCCAGAACATGTCCATGATCCCCATCGCCTTCGCCTCCCGGCAGGCCGCCGAACCCCTCGGCCTCACCGGCGGCCCCTTCCACGGCAGCGAGGGCTGGCGCGCCCGGTACGGCGACGCGCCCGTCAACCAGTTCCACGGCGCCGAGCTGATCGCCGAGAAATGGCGGATCACCCGCCGCGACCAGGAGGAGTTCGCCCTCCGCTCGCACGAGCGGGCGCTCCGCGCGATCGACGACGGCCGCTTCGCGCGGGAGACCGTGGCGTACGGCGACGTCACCGTCGACGAGGGGCCGCGCCGCGACACCAGCGCGGAGAAGATGGCCGGGCTCCGGCCGGTCGTCGAGGGCGGCACCATCACCGCCGCCTGCTCCTCCCAGGTCTCCGACGGGGCGGCGGCGCTGCTCCTGGCCGGCGAGCGGGCCGTACGGGAGCACGGGCTCACCCCCCGGGCCCGGATCCACCACCTCTCGGCGCGCGGCGAGGACCCGATCAGGATGCTGTCCGCGCCGATCCCCGCGACCGCCCACGCGCTCAAGAAGACCGGCCTGACCATCGACGACATCGACCTCGTCGAGATCAACGAGGCCTTCGCACCGGTCGTCCTCGCCTGGCTGAAGGAGACCGGCGCCGACCCCGCCCGCGTCAACGTCAACGGCGGCGCGATCGCCCTGGGCCACCCGCTCGGCGCGACCGGCGCCAAGCTGATGACGACCCTCCTCCACGAACTGGAACGCACCGGAGGCCGCTACGGCCTCCAGACCATGTGCGAGGGCGGTGGCCAGGCGAACGTCACGATCATCGAAAGGCTGTGACCGGCGACGGCGGGGTGGCCGGACCGTCCTGCCGGAGGCAGGCGCAGCCGCCCGAAGCCCGGGAGGCCCCCTGGGGCCGAGTGGTGCGAGGCTGGCCGGTGGGGGAGGGGCCCATGTGCGAGGGCGGTGGCCAGGCGAACGTCACGATCATCGAAAGGCTGTGACCGGGGCGGTGATCCGGCGCCGTTCCGCTGTGAGGTCGCCCACGTCACACCCTCCTGGTCAGGTCTGATCCGTCCGGGCATCGGTCGGGAGGGGCGGGAAGGTTCCGGGGCGCACTATTGTTCCGGTAGAGACATCCGGGGCTCGTACCGCGCGTTCCGGGAAAAACAGCCGGGGCCCGTATCGCGTGTTCCGGGTAGAGCAGCCGGGGCCCGCACCGTGCAGGTGCGGGCCCTGGCTGTGCCGCGAGCACCGGCCAGAAAGGCACGCATGACCCGCTCCGAACGCCCCCACAAGCGCAGCCCCCGCACCGCCCAGGCGAAGTCCACGTCACAGCCGAAGGCCTCCCGCGGAGGGCGCCGTCCCTCCGCGCCCCCGCCGCCGAGCGAGTTCACGCCGCCGGAGACGGTGACGCCCGCCCTGCCCGCGGTGGCCGCCTTCGCCGACCTCGACATGCCCGAGGGCCTGCTGCGGACCCTGGGCGAGCAGGGCGTCACGGAGCCGTTCCCGATCCAGGCCGCGACCCTCCCGAACTCGCTGGCCGGCCGTGACGTGCTCGGCCGGGGGCGTACCGGCTCCGGCAAGACCCTCGCGTTCGGACTCGCGATCCTGGCCCGCTCGGCCGGCCGCCGCGCCGAGCCCGGCGCGCCGCTCGCGCTCGTCCTGGTGCCCACCCGCGAGCTCGCGCAGCAGGTGACCGACGCGCTCACCCCGTACGCCTCCGCGCTGCGGCTCCGCATCACCACCGTCGTCGGCGGCATGTCGATCAGCCGGCAGTCGTCCGCGCTGCGGCGCGGCGCCGAGATCCTCATCGCCACGCCCGGCCGGCTCCACGACCTGATCGACCGCGGCGACTGCCGTCTCGACCAGGTCGCCGTCACCGTCCTCGACGAGGCCGACCAGATGGCCGACATGGGCTTCCTGCCCCAGGTCACGAAGCTGCTGAAGCAGGTCGAGCCGGGCGGGCAGCGCCTGCTGTTCTCGGCCACCCTCGACCGGAACATCGACCGCCTGGTCAAGATGTTCCTCGACGACCCGGTCGTGCACTCGGTCGACCCGTCGGCCGGCGCGGTCACCACCATGGAGCACCACGTCCTGTACGTGGCGGACGAGACCGACAAGAAGGCCGTCACGCTGCGGATCGCGGCCCGCGACGGCCGGACGATCCTCTTCCTGGACACCAAGCGGTCCGTGGACCGGCTGGTCAAGCGGCTCCTCGCCAACGGAGTACGAGCCTCCGGCCTGCACGGCGGCCGCTCGCAGCCGCAGCGCAACCGGACCCTCGACCAGTTCAAGAGCGGTCAGGTCACCACGCTCGTCGCCACGAACGTGGCCGCGCGCGGCATCCACGTCGACGACCTCGACATGGTCGTCAACGTCGACCCGCCGATGGACCACAAGGACTACCTGCACCGCGGCGGCCGCACCGCCCGCGCCGGCGAGTCCGGCAGCGTCTTCACCCTGGTCCTGCCCGAGCAGAAGCGCGACATGGGCCGTCTGATGTCGAACGCGGGCATCAGCCCCCGTACGGCGCAGATCAAGTCCAGCGACGAGCAGCTCGTCGAGCTGACCGGCGCGCGGGAGCCCTCGGGCGTCCCGGTCGTCGTCGAGACCCCGCAGCCGACCCAGCCGCGCAAGCCGGCCGGGTCCGGCTCCGGTGCCGGCGGCGGCCGCTCCGCGGGCCGGCGCCGCCGTCCCGCCGCGGCCGGAGGCACGGCCGGTACGGGCACGGGCTCGGGCCGTTCCGGAGCAGCGGGCACGGCCTCGGGCCGCGCCGCCGCCTCCTCGGGCCGTACGGCGGGCTCCGCGGGCCGTACCGCCGGTTCCGCCGGTGGCTCGGGCCGCGCGTCCGGCGGCGGCCGGGGCGCCGGCTCCGGCACGGGCGGCGGACGCGGTGCCGCCGCGGGCGCCGGAGCAGGTGCCGCCCGCTCCGGGCGTCAGGCCCCGGCCACCAGCCGTTCGCGCAGCGCCAGCAGCTCGCGGAACTCCAGGCCGAGGCCGTCCGACACGTAACGGAACACGCTCCCGTAAGAGGAGCGCAGCTGCTCCAGGGCGGTGTCGAGGTACTCCGCCCGCACCTCCTGGAGCGGAATGATCAGGGCCGGGTTCTGCATGAGCCCGGCCTGTTTCAATCCCTCCCGCACCCGTGCGTCGTACGTGGCGCGGAAGGTGTTGGACGCCAGGTAGTCCGCGCGGGCGAGGGAGTCGGGCACGCCGAGGAGCGTGAGCAGCAGCCAGCCGGTCCAGCCGGTGCGGTCCTTGCCCGAGGTGCAGTGCAGGAGCAGCGGTCCCCGGCGGGGGTCGGCCAGGTCCCGCAGGGTCGCCGCGAAGGCGGCCCGGTTCGCGGGGTCGGTGACGAAGGTCCGGTACACCTCGCGCATGAACGCGGCGGCCCGTCCACCGCCCAGCATCTCCTCCTGCCGCACCGGGTCGCGTGAGCCGATCGCGGTGAGCAGCTGTCCGAACAGGCCGTTGTCGGTGACGGGCCGGGGGACCGGGACGGCACCGGCAGGGAGCCGGTCGGCGCCGTCGTAGCCGACCTCCAGGGGGATCCGCAGGTCGACCACGGTGCCGAGGCCGAGTCCGGCGAGTGTGGTCAGGTCCGCGTCGGTGAGCTTGGCGAGGTGGTCGCCCCGGTAGGCGCGGCCGTACCGGACCCGGCTCCCGTCGTACGTGGGATAGCCGCCGAGGTCACGGACGTTGACGGCGCCCTGGAGCGGGATCTGCCGGATCGGGGGCGCCTGTGGGGACCGGGGGCGGGCGACCGCCTCCGTGGGCAGGGCGCCGAGCAGGGCGGTGGCGCCGGTGGCGGTGAGCAGCGCGCGTCGAGACAGGTGCACGGCCGGACTCCTTTGCGGCTCAAGGGGGTTGAGGGTCGAGGGTGGGTGGTGCGGCGTGGGGGTCGTTCCTCCGGATCGCTTCACCGGGTCGCCCGTGGGGGTCGTTCCTCCGGATCACGTCACCGGTCGCCCGTCGGGGTCGCTCTCCGGATCGTCTTCTCCGGGGCACCCGTCGGAGTCACCCGTCGGGGTGCGGCAGCGTCCGCAGGACCTGCGCGGCCTCCGCCATGATCCGGGTGACCAGTTCCTCGCAGCCGGGCAGGTCGTCGATGACTCCCGCGACCTGACCGGCGGCCATGATGCCGAGGTCGGTGCGGCCCTCCACCATGGACGCCCGCAGCAGCATCGGGGTGTTCGCGGCGAGCAGGACCTGGCTCCAGGAGAGGTCCTTGCCGTGGCGCATGGCCAGTCCGTCGCGGATCATCGCGGGCCAGGAGAGCCCGGAGATCCGGCGGAAGCCGGCCGCCCGGCGCACCGCCCGGGCCAGGGACCGTACCCGCCCCGCGTTCTCCAGGGACGCGACGAGGTCGGTACGGAGCATGCGGTGCGGCAGCCCGTCGACCGCGGTCGTCACGGTGACGTCCTTGACGGTGGCCGCCAGATAGCGGGCCTTCACGGCCTCCGGAACGGTCGAGTCGGAGGTCAGCAGGAAGCGGGTGCCCATGGCGATCCCCGCCGCCCCGTGGGCGAGGGCGGCGACCAGCCCCCGCCCGTCGCGGAAGCCGCCGGCGGCGATCACCGGGATGTCGACGGCGTCCACCACCTGCGGCAGCAGGACGGTCGTCGCGACCTCGCCGGTGTGGCCGCCGCCCTCGCCGCCCTGGACGAGGACCGCGTCCGCGCCCCAGCCGGCGACCTTCTCGGCGTGCCGCCGGGCGCCGACCGAGGGGATCACGACGACCCCGGCGTCCTTCAGCTCGGCGATCAGGTCCCGGGACGGCGCGAGGGCGAAGGAGGCGACCCGTACGCCCTCGTCGACGATGATCCGGACCCGTTCGCGGGCGTCCCCGGCGTCGGCGCGCAGGTTCACCCCGAAGGGCCGGTCGGTGCGGGACTTCACCTCGCGGACGGCGGCGCGGAGTTCCTCCACGGTCATCGTGGCGGAGGCGAGGATCCCGAGCGCGCCCGCGTTCGCGGTGGCGGAGACGAGCCGGGGCCCGGCGACCCAGCCCATCCCGGTCTGCACGAGGGGGTGGCGGACGCCGACCAGCTTGGTCAGGGCGGTCTCCATCAGGACCTGACCTCGCGGTTCCGCAGCCCGCCCGGGTCGATGACCTCGCGGATCAGCCGGAGTTCCTCGGCGGTGGGCTCACGGGTGTCCGGCACGTCCGTGCCGATCACCAGGTCGAAGCCGGTGGCCGCCCGGACCTCGTCGACGGTGACGCCCGGGTGCACCGACACCAGCCGCATCGCGTGGTCGGGCGTCTCGAAGTCGAGGACGGCGAGGTCCGTCACCACCCGGGGGAGACGGTGGTACGGCCCGACGGCATGGTCGTAACCGACACCGCAGATCATGTCGACCCGCTCGACGAAGACCCGGGGCGAGTGCTTGGGGATCCAGTAGCTCACCGGATTGTTCAGCGTGTTGGCGGGCGCGCCGCGGACGCCGAGGAGCTGCCGGGCCGGTCGTTCCCAGTCGCCGATGCAGGAGATGTTCTGGTTGCCGTACCGGTCGATCTGGCTGGCGCCCATCATCACGTGCCGCCTGCCGCCGGTGACCATGGTGAGGTGCCTGCGGTACGGCAGCCAGCCCTCGGGCCGCCCGTCGAGGCCGACGAGCAGGGCCTCGCCGTCGGTGAGGAGGAGGTCGGGGGAGAAGGTGCGTTTGGCCAGGCGGGCGCCGAAGGAGGGGATCAGGCCCATGGGGCTGGCGAGCACCTCGCCGTTGTCGCGCCAGGCCTCCGCGCAGGCGATCACGCAGTAGTCGGCCCGGCCGGTCGCCGTCGTCGTCGCGTCCGTCGTCACTTCCGCTGCTCCTTGTGCCAGGCCTGGACGGCCGCCTGGTAGTCGTCCTCGCTCTTGCCCGAGAGGAAGCGTTCGGCGAACTCGGGCCAGGGGGTGGTCGCGTAGAGCTTCTGGAACGGCTCGTCGCGGTCGTGGTCGGGGACACAGGAGGTGAAGTGGGCCCCGTTCGGGGTCTCGACGACGCCCGTGACGCTGTGGCGGCTGACGAGGAGGGTCTGCGGCACGGTGTCCGGCCCGAAGGAGTCCACCACCCGCTCGCAGGAGACGTACGCCGAGTCGGCGGCCTCGCAGAACAGGTCGTCGAAGTACGGGTCGGGGCCGAGGTACTGGCCGTTGCCGAGCCGGTCGGCGCGGTTGACGTGGACCAGTGCGGCGTCCATCCGCAGCGCGGGCACGGCGACGAACTCCTCGCCGTCCTCGTACGGGGAGGTGACGGTCCGCAGGCCCGGGTTGACCCGCATGACGTCGGAACCGAGGCCGGCCCGCACCGGCAGGAAGGGCAGCCGGTTGGCGGCGGCGTGCAGCCCCCACATGAACATCGCCTCGTCGAGTTCGGTGAGTTCGAGGGCGCCGCGTTCGCGGGCGGCCCGGTAGTGCGGTTCGAGGGGGACGGAGTCCAGGGTCACGAAGGGCGCGACGAGCCGCCGGATCCGGCCGGCGGCCGCGAGCAGGCCGATGTCGGGGCCACCGTACGAGATCACCGTGAGATCGCCGATCTCGGACCGGAGCAGCGCTCTGACCAGGGCCATCGGCTTGCGCCGCGAGCCCCAGCCGCCGATCCCGATCGTCATGCCGGAGCGGAGCCGGCCCACGACCTCCTCGGGGCTCATCACCTTGTCCGTCTTCTCCGCCCTCCGGTTCACGGGGAGCTCTCCTTCCCGAAGGTGTCGCGGACCCGGTCGGCGACCCCGCTGAGATTGGCCTCGAAGGTGAAGCCCTGCTCGAAGCGGTAGCTGCGCCGGACGTCCACGGGGTCGATGCCGTTGAGCGCGGCCTTGGCGAGCCGCAGGAGACTGCCGTCCTTCGCGGCGATCTCCCCGGCCAGACCGACGGCCGCGTCGAGCAGTCCCGCGCGCGGCACCACCTGCCACACCGAGCCGTGGGCGTGGAGTTCGGCGGCGGTCGCGGTCCGCGCGGTGTAGTAGAGCGCCCGCATGAGGTGCTGGGGCACGAGCCGCGCCAGATGGGTGGCGGCGCCGAGCGCGCCCCGGTCCAGCTCGGGCAGTCCGAAGACGGCGTCCTCGGCGGCGACGATCGCGTCGGCGTTGCCGACGAGCCCGATGCCGCCGCCCAGACAGTGTCCGGCGACCGCGGCGACGACCGGCACCTCGCACTCGTACACGGCGGCGAAGGCCTCGGCGCAGCCGCTGTTGGCGCCGATCAGGGAGGTGTGCCCGGGGTCGCGCTGCAACTCCTTGATGTCGACGCCCGCGTTGAAGCCGCGGCCCTCGGCGGTGAGGACGACGCAGCGGACCTCGGGGTCGCGGCCCGCCGTGCGGACGGCGTCGGCGAGCGCGTACCAGCCCTTCACGGGAAGGGCGTTGACGGGTGGGAAGTCGACGGTGACCAGGGCCACGCCCGGAGTGGGGCGCGAGGTGCAGACACCCATGAGTGGATCAGCTACCTTTCCACCAAACGTTTGTTAGGTACCCTCTCGAGGAGGAAGGTAGCAGCCGATGGAGCTGGACGGGAGGGTCGTGCTCGTCACCGGCGGAACCCGAGGCGTCGGCGCGGGCATCGCCCGCGCCTTTCTGCGGGCCGGCGCCCGGGTCGCCGTCTGTGCCCGCAGACCCCCGGACGCGCCGGTCGAAGCGGCCGGCCGCACCGCCGAGTTCCACCCCGTCGACCTGCGGGAACCCACCGCCGTCAGGGAGTTCCTCACCGAGTTCGCCGCGCGGTACGGACGGCTCGACGCGCTCGTCAACAACGCGGGCGGCACCCCGTACCGCCTCCTGGGGGAGGGCGACGCGGAACGCCACGCACGGGTGGTCGAGCTGAACCTCACCGTCCCGCTCGCCGTCAGCCTCGCCGCCCACCCGCTCCTCCGGGCCTCGCACGGCGCCGTCGTCATGATCGGCAGCGTCAGCGGCACCCGGCCCTCCCCGGGCACGGCCGCCTACGGCGCGGCCAAGGCGGGCCTGGAGAACCTCGCCCGCTCGATGGCCGTCGAATGGGCACCCGAGGTACGGGTCAACACCCTGGTCCTGGGCATGGTGGAGACCGAACTGTCCCACCTCCACTACGGCGACGAGGCCGGGATCGCCGCCGTCGGCCGGACCGTACCGCTGGGCCGGCTCGCCACGCCGGACGAGATCGGGGAGGCCGCCGTCTTCCTCGCCTCCGGCCGGGCGGCCTACGTGTCGGGGGCCTCGCTGCTCGTGCACGGCGGCGGGGAGCGCCCCGCCTTCCTGGATGTCGCAACCGCCAACAAGGAGAGCCGAGATGGGTCTGTGTGACGAGCGAGTGGTGATCGTGACGGGAGCGGGCCGGGGGCTCGGCCGGGCGCATGCGCTCGCCTTCGCCGCCGAGGGCGCCCGGGTCGTCGTCAACGACCTCGGGGTCGGTCTGGACGGCCGCCCCGGGCCGGACGGTCCGGCGGCCGCGGTCGTGGCGGAGATCAGGGCGGCCGGCGGTGAGGCCGTCGCCCACGGCGGCGACATCGCGACCACCGAGGGCGCCGCCTCGCTGGTCGCGACCGCCCTCGACACCTACGGACGGCTCGACACCCTCGTCAGCAACGCGGGCTTCCTGCGCGACCGGATGCTCGTGAACCTCGAAGAGGCGGACTGGGACGCGGTCATGCGGGTCCACGGCAAGGGCCACTTCCTGCCGCTGCGGCACGCGGGCGCGTACTGGCGGGCCGAGGCGAAGGCCGGACGGGCGCCGGTGGCGCGGGTCGTCCACACCACCTCGGGCGCCGGACTCCTCGGCAGCGTCGGGCAGGGCAACTACGCGGCGGCCAAGGCCGCGATCGTCGGCCTCACCCTCGTCGCGGCGGCCGAGCTCGCCCGGTACGGGGTCCAGGTCAACGCGATCGCCCCGGCGGCCAGGACCCGGATGACCGAGCGGGTCTTCGACGGTCTGGACGCGCTGCCCGAGGACGTGTCGCCGCTCGTGGTGTGGCTGGGCTCGGCCGCATCGGACGGCGTGACCGGCAGGGTCTTCGAGGCCGAGGGCGGCCGCCTCACCGTCATGGAGGGCTGGCGGCCGGGCCCGACGGCCGACAAGGGCGCGCGCCGGACCCCGGCGGAGGCGGGGGAGACGGCCCGGCGCCTCCTGGCGGAGGCGGAGCCACCGCGCCCGGTGTACGGGGCTTGAGCCGGCGCGCCCGGTGTACGGGGCCTGAGCTGCGCCCTGCTACTCCGTGAGGCGTTTGGTCGCGGCGCGCTGGCGTGCGGTCGCCCCGGTCAGGAAACGGGTGATCGTCGCCAGTTCCTCGGTCGTGAACTCCTCGTAGAGTTCGTGGACCTCACGTGCCCAGTCGTCGAAGAGGGGGGCGAGTTCGGCCAGCTTCTCGGGGCAGGGCTCGACGAGCACCCGGCGCTTGTCCGTCGGGTGCTTCACCCTGCGGACGAACCCCTTGCGTTCCAGGCGGTCGACGAGCCCGGTGACGGAGGCGGGGGCGAGGCCGGAGTGCTCGGCGAGCTCCTTGGCGGTGAGGGCGCCGTGCCGCTGCAGCAGGTCGAGCGTCTTGGTCTCGGTGGCGCCCAGGTCCTGCTGCGCGGCGACCGCCGAGTGGAAGGCGACGGAGGCGGCGCTGGAATCCCGGCCGGCGGCGGTGAGGGCCTCGTCGTCCCGCTCGTCGGCATCGTCCTGTCGACCGCCCCGGCCGAGCTCGCGGGCGGCGCGTCCGGAGTCTTCTCCACGGCCCAGCAGTTCGGCGGCGCGCTCGGCGCGGCGGTCATCGGAACGGCCTGGTTCGCCGGCCTCTCGCTCGGCGCGGCGATGCCGTGGGTCCTCGCCGCGTACGGCGCGGCGGCCCTGCTCAGCCTGCGGCTCCCGGCGGGCGGCCGCGGCTGAGGCCCGCCCGTAGGAGCGTGTCTGCCGTGGCCGAGACCCGCTCCCGCTCGCGTGTCAGCCGCGGCCGAGACCCGCTCCCGCTCGCGTGTCGGCCGTCGGAGTCCGAGGGGCTTCGACGGCCGCCGGGCGTTCCCCGGCCACGCGCGACGCGAGCCCGGCCGCCGGCCCGCGTTCCCCGCGGGCCCCCGGTCACTCCCGCGTACACGGGATCCGCACGTTCGCGGGCAAGGAGTTAACGTCCGGCGAATTGAAGGGAGTTCGCCTTCCCGGCCGGATCTACGCGCGTCAAAATCTCAGCCATGCGAATCCGCCCTCGATTCACCCTCGCCGGCGGTGTCGCCGCCGCCCTCGTCTCCTCCCTCCTCCTCGGTGCCCCCGCCACCGCCGCCGCCCCGGCCCCCGCGCCCCCCGCCGTCGTGACCTCGGTCGCGGCCACCGCGGCCGTCGGGGACATCTGCTACTCCGACCTCCCCAGCCAGGCGTACACGACCCTGCGTCTGATCGACGCGGGCGGCCCCTTCCCGTACAGCCAGGACGGCTCCGTCTTCCAGAACCGGGAGCGGATCCTGCCGGCCCACTCGCTCGGCTACTACCACGAGTACACGGTCAAGACCCCCGGGTCCTCCACCCGCGGCGCCCGCCGGATCGTGACCGGCGACTCGGCGCAGGAGGACTACTACACGTCCGACCACTACGCGTCCTTCGACCTGATCGACTACGGCTGCTGAGGCACGCCCGAACAGATCAGGCGCGGCGCGGCGACGTCCATTCCAGCCGGGTCCTGACCCGGGGATCGTGGACGTACTCCAGAGCGGCGAGCGCCGTCTCCCGCGCCGCGCCCTCCGGGTCGCCGTCCGCCAGGGCCGAGGCCAGCGCGTCGACCGCGCGCGGGTCCTGACGGATCGCGAGCCCCCGCGCGGCCTCCGCCGCCGTCTCCGGATCGGTGTCGCCGAGCCGCTCGGCGAGCCCCTCCCGTACCAGAGGGGTGTCGTCGGGCAGTTCGGCGAGCGCCAGCGTCGCCCAGTCCCGTACCCGCGCGTCCCCGTCCCGGCTGAGCGCGAGCAGCACCCCGAGCGCCTCCAGGTGCCCGGCCGGCACTATCCCGGCGAGGGCCCCCGCGACCGCCCGCCGGACGGCCGCGTCGGGATGCCCGGCCGCGGCGAGGAGTTCGGGCACGGCCGCCGGGTCCCCGCACTCCCCGAGCGCCGTCACCACCGCGAGCACCGGCTCCCGCGCCGGCACCGGCGAAGACCCCGGCTCCCGCGCGGACGGAATCCGCCCGCGCCCCGCGGGTCCCGGATCCCGCGGCGGCCCCGCCACCGTCACCTCCGCCGCGAGCCGGCGCAGCACCGGGACCGCGCTCGGCGCGAAGCCCGGCAGGGCGCCGAGCACCCGCGCGCCCAGCGCCCGGCGCAGCGGGTCGCGGTAGGCGCACCACGCCGCGGCCGCCACGAACGTCTCCTCGTCGGCCCGGCCGGCGAGTTCGGCCACCGCGGTCGTCCAGTCGTCGAGCTCCGGATCACCGCAGCGCAACGCCCGCGCCGCCAGCTCCTCGTGCGAGGTGTGCAGCCCGAGTGCCGCCTCGATGAGCGTGGCGATCGCCGCGTGCCCGGTCTGGCGGTCGTCGCCCCGGCCGGGCGCGCCGTCCTCCCGCAGCAGCTCGACGACCACCGTCACCCCGCCGTCCTCGCGGACCCGGCGGACCACCGCCTCGTACGTCTGGCCGCCCTCGTTCCCCGCGACGAGTCCGCGCCGCAGTTCGGCCGCCATGTCGACGCCGATCCAGCGCCGGGCCTCCCGCAGCGCGGCCTCCCGGGAGTTCGCCCCGTGGTCGAGCAGCGCCCGTACGCAGCCGGTGGAGCCGCGCCGGGCGGCGGCTACCAGCGGCAGGATCCCGTCGGGGCCGCGCCGGTCGGGGTCGGCCCCGTACTCGAGGAGCAGCCGCGCCGTGTCGGTGTGGCCGAGCCGCAGGGCCCAGGCGAGGGCCGTGAAGCCGTACGCCTCCTCCTGGTCGGGCGCGGCGCCCGCCGCGAGCAGGGCCCGTACCACCTCGGTGTGCCCGCCGACCGCCGCGCCGCACAGCGGCAGATCGTCGCCGTCCGTGCCGCTGCCCCGGCCGGGATCCGCCCCGGCGGCGAGCAGCACCCGCACGATTCCGGCCTCGTTGCCGACGGCCGCCCGGTACAGCGCGGTCTCCTCGTCCTCCCGCCCCTCGGGGTCGGCCCCGTCCCGCAGGGCCTGTACGGCCCCGTCCTCGTCCCCGTCACGGATGGCGTCGAACAGCGTGCTCATGAGCCGACCCTGACCCGCCGTCCGGCCCTGGCGCAAATCGATTCCCACCCCCCGCTCCCGCGCGCCGCCCGACTCCCCGCCCCCTCTCCCGTGCCTCACTCCCCGGCCCACCGCCCGCCCCGCCTCCTGTGCCTCGCTCCCCGGCCCGTTCTCCGCTCCACCTCCCGCCTCCCTCCGGCCCGCACCCGCTCCGCCCGTCCCCCTTCCGGCCCATGGCCCGCTCGTACGCCTGTGCCAGAATCGGGCCGCATGACGCACGATGACGATCACGGTCGGGACGGCGCGACGCTCAGCGTCGGCCACGGGGACACCGCACTCGCCAAGGCCCTGGAGCAGGGGCTCGACGCCTTCAACTTCGCGGCCACGCACACCACTCCCGAGGACCAGGGCGAGTTGTCCGTGAAGGCCGTCGACGCGAACGGCGAGCTGATCGGCGGGCTCACCGGCTGGACCTGGAGCGGCCTCTTCGGCATCGACATGCTGTGGGTCCGCGAGGACAGCCGGCAGGACGGCTGGGGGAGCCGGCTCCTGCGCGCCGCCGAGGACGAGGCGCGGCGGCGCGGCTGCGACCGCGCCACCGTCTCGTCGTTCACCTTCCAGGCACCGGACTTCTACCGGCGGCACGGCTACGTCGAGACCGGCCGGGTGCTCGGCATCCCCGGTGGTGCCGAGGACGTCCACTTCCACAAGAGCCTGGTGCAGGCCCCTTCGGAGAGCTAGGGACCGTGCCGGACCGGCCCTAGCCGGCGCACTCCAGCACCGTCCGGCACACCCCGCACCGGGCCTTCAGCGCCCGGCCCGCCGGGATCCGCAGGCGCTGCCGGCAGACCGGGCAGAGGAACGAGACACCGGTCGCGGGCGCCCCGCCGGTGAAGGAGTACGGGGCGCCCTCGCCGGCCCGGCCCCGGCGCCGCTCCCAGCCGTACCTGCGGCGCTCGGCCCAGCCCGCCCCGGCGAGCGGCGGCGCCGCCCGCTCGCGTTCGGCCTCGGCCCGGCCCCGTACCCAGGCCTCGTACGCCACCGCGCTGGTGAACCACGGTGACGGGTCCTCGCCGAACACCCCGGCCCGCTTGGCGAGGACGTAGCCGAACTCCTCCGGAGTCAGATAGCCGAGCTTCTGGCTCTCCACACCGTCCTGCCGGTACGCGTCGAGCAGCAGCCACCCGGCGCCCAGGTACGTGGTGACCACGTCGGTGAGGATCTCGTTCTCCGCGGTCCCGGGGAAGCCGAGGCCGAGCCGGTGCAGCAGGACATGGGTGATCTCGTGGGCGAGGGCCGCGCCGATGTCCCTGCGGCGGGTCCTGAAGCGGTCGTTCAGTTCCACGAAGTACTCGGGTCCCGCGGCGAGCTCGACGGCCGCCGCGTGCTCCATCGGCCGGAAACTCACCACCAGGCGCGCCTCGGGCAGCCGCAGGTGCCGGACCAGGGCGCGGGCCACCCGCTGGGTGCCGAGGTGGAGGTCCTCGTCGTCGCCGAGGGCCACGTCGGCGGGCGGCACGCTCGTCGGGTAACGGTGCACGCCGTCGGGGGAGAGGCGCCGGTAGAGCGCGGTGAGCGAGGCCCCGACGGCGGCGCGGTGCGGAAAGCCGTGGGCGACGCGGTCGCCCTCCTGACGATTCGGCATACGGGACCCCCTGCGGCACATTTTACGGTCCGACGCGGTGTGGCTGAAAAGGCTTCCTTGTGGCGGCAGTTGAGAGTTGTCCATAATCCGGACATGACTTGACGGGCGCATGTCATCGCCTGTCGAGGCAACCCCCCATGAGAGAAGGCAGACACGTGAATCAGAACCGAATGGTCCGTGCGCTCCAGAAGCTCGCCGCGGCCGGCGCCGTCGTCCTGGCGGCCGTCAGCCTCCAGCCCACCACCGCCTCCGCCGCTCCCGCCCCGGTCGTCGGAGGCACCCGCGCCGCCCAGGGCGAGTTCCCCTGGATGGTCCGGCTCTCCATGGGCTGTGGCGGCTCGCTGATCACCCCGCAGGTCGTCCTCACCGCGGCCCACTGTGTGAGCGGCTCCGGCAACAACACCAGCATCACCGCCACCGCCGGAGTCGTGGACCTGCAGAGCAGCAGCGCGATCAAGGTCAAGTCCACCAAGGTCCTCCAGGCCCCCGGCTACAACGGCAAGGGCAAGGACTGGGCGCTGATCAAGCTCGCCAGCCCGATCACCTCGCTGCCCAACCTGAAGATCGCCGAGACCACCGCGTACAACAGCGGCACCTTCACGGTGGCCGGCTGGGGCGCCGCCCGTGAGGGCGGCGGGCAGCAGCGCTACATGCTCAAGGCGAACGTGCCGTTCGTCTCCGACGCCTCCTGCCAGAGCTCGTACGGCAGCGACCTCGTCCCCGCCGAGGAGATCTGCGCCGGCTACAGCCAGGGCGGCGTCGACACCTGCCAGGGCGACTCCGGCGGCCCCATGTTCCGCAAGGACAACGCCGGAGCGTGGGTCCAGGTCGGCATCGTGAGCTGGGGCGAGGGCTGCGCCCGCGCCGGCTACCCGGGCGTCTACACGGAGGTCTCGACCTTCGCCTCCGCGATCAAGTCCGCCGCGGCCACGCTGTAGCGGACCGTACGAACAGGTGCCCCGGAGCGGCCTCGGCTCCGGGGCACCGCCGCGCGCCCGCCGCCGCCACGCACCGCGCGGGCTCGGCGGAGGCCCGACCCGACGCCCTCCTGCGGGGTGTGGGCTCGGCGGAGGCCCGGCTCGACGCCTCCTGCGCCGCGCGGACTCAGAGGTACGCCGGGCTCGACGCCCTGGGCGGACGCCCGACCCGACGCCCTCCTGTGGGGTGTGGGCTCGGCGGAGGCCCCGGCCCGACGCCTCCCGCGCCGCGCGGGCTCAGCTTGAATTTAAAGGTTTTCCCTCGGCTCGTTGGGTCGGGGGTTGTCCTTTTTGTGGTGGTGTTTGCCGACGGGGTGGCGGGGTGCGGGGCTGG